>WYEK01000140.1 GCA_009903855.1 Thermocrinis sp. | reverse complement strand
CAGACAAGAGTGTTAGGCAAGTGATAGAGGCTGTGAATTCTCAGATAAAGGTTTTTAACGGAGTTAGCAGATGGAGGAATATTACGACTTTACTTGCTTACCTTCAGGGTTATACTGTTGGGTATAGTTTTTTCAGTAAGTCTTGGTTGTTTGGATAATTTCTCACCCGAGGTACAAAAAACTCCCTATATTATATTCTCTATGGGAGACATTACCAAGGCGGGCTCAAACAGAGGAGACCTTGAAAGGGAGCTGGAAGATATTCTCCGATTTGCTAAAATGACCTATCAGAGGTATGTTTTAACCATAGAGGACTACACGCGGGACGAGCTGGAGGGAGATTTGAAGGAATACACATTACAGCTTGAAAATTTTGTTGCCCCTCTTCTAGAAAGGGCTGAAGAAGAGGGGTTAGAGGATATTGCCAAAGAAATAGAGGGCTATTACAAAAAGCTTATTGACGCAATAAAGCAAAGGCTTTTGGAAATATGATTGTTTACGGTAAGAACCCCATTTTAGAAGCCCTCAGGGCAAACAAACCCATTGAGAAGGTTTTGGTAGCCCATGACGGACATCCTCCCCATCAGGTGGTAAAGCTCTGCAAAGAAAGGGGAATAAAGATCCAAAGGGTGCCAAGGCAGAAAATTGAAGAGCTGGCCGGCACAAAAAAGACGCAGGGGATTGTTGCCATTATCAGCCCTGTACCCTTGGTTCCCCCAGAGGAACTTTTTAAAAAAGCCATTGAGAAAAACAGCTTCTTTCTGGTTTTGGACCACATAACGGACCCACAGAACGCAGGAAATCTCATAAGAACCTGCGAGGTTTTTGGTGGGGTTGGAGTGCTTTTGCCCAAGGACCGGAGCTTTCCCATAAATCAAACAGTGGTGAAGGCAAGCTCTGGTGCGGTCTTTCACCTTACCTTTAGCAGGGTGCCAAGCCTAAGGAGGGCTTTGGAAGAGTTTCAAAGAATGGGTGGCTCTGTGGTGGTTGTGGAAAGGGGAGGAGAAGACATAAGGAAGGTGCGATTTCCTATGCCCTGTGCCTTGGTGCTCGGTTCAGAGGGAGAGGGCGTCTCCAAAAGCGTTCTTGAAAGGGCAGACCTGGTGGTCTCCATTCCCATGGTGGGCAAGATCAACTCCTTGAACGTGTCCTCCGCTGGTGCCATTGCCATGTGGGAGGTCTTTAAGGCTTGCGAGCTGGCTCAAGGAGACTAACTTAATTTCTATGCTTACCTTTGAAATTGCCAAAGAGGAGAACCTAAGCCCTAAGGATATAAAGGAACTTCAGGAAGAGATAAGGTCTCTGGCAAAGCAAAAGAACGCAGTGATCCTTGCCCATTACTACCAAAGACCGGAGGTGCAGGACATTGCGGACTTTGTGGGAGATTCCTTAGAACTTTCCAGAAAGGCAAGCCAAACGGATGCGGACATAATCCTTTTCTGCGGAGTTAGGTTTATGTGCGAGACCGCAAAGATCTTGAACCCTACAAAGAAGGTGCTCCATCCAAACCCTGAATCAGGCTGTCCTATGGCAGACATGATAAGACCCGAGCAGGTTTTAAAGCTAAAAGAACAGCATCCCGACGGCGAGGTGGTAGCTTACGTGAATACCTCTGCGGATGTAAAGGCGGTGTCCGACGTGTGCGTTACATCAGCCAATGCGATAAAGGTTGTCCAAAAGTTGCAGAGCAAAAAGGTCATATTCATACCAGACCAAGCCTTGGGCAATTGGGTAAAAAAACATGTGCCCGACAAAGAATTTGTTATATGGCAGGGTTTTTGTCCCCCACACTTTGAATTTACCGCTAAAGAGTTGGAAAGGCTAAAGCAACAGTTCCCAGATGCCAAGGTGGCAGTGCATCCCGAGTGCCACCCAAAGGTCATTGAAATGGCAGACTTTGTGGGCTCCACCTCCCAGATTATAAAATACGCCACCACCTGCAACTCAGACCGGGTTATCGTTATCACCGAGGTAGGTCTAAAGCATACCCTTATCAAGAAAAACCCTAACAAGGAGTATATATTCCCCCAATCTATGAACTACTGCGGAACTGTGTATTGTTGCACCATGAAGGCTATCACACTGCCCTTGGTTTACAAAACCCTAAAGGAGGAGCTAAACGAGGTGGTGCTGGACGAGGAAATAATAGCCAAGGCAAGAAGACCCTTAGAGAGGATGCTTGGGCTGTCTTGAGCTTATAATTTTTCCATGCGAGCGTTGATCCTTGCGGCTGGGTTGGGAAGTAGGTTCAAAAGCCAGAAGGCAAAGGTTCTGCACACCATCCTTGGCAAGCCCATGCTCTGGTACGTGCTACGCACTTTGAGGGAGTTGAACTTTCGGGAAATTGGCGTGGTGGTTGGTCATCAGGCGGAGGAGGTAAAAAAGGTCTTTGAGGGAGAGGATGGCATATTTTTCTTTCATCAAGGAAACCCAAAGGGTGGTACCGCAGATGCAGTGATCTCTGCCCTGGACTTTTGGAGGGATTACCAAGACTACCTTTTGGTGATAAACGGCGACAGTCCTTTGGTAAAGGTTCAAACCATAAAGAACATGCAAAGATACATACAGTTGGTGGAAGAATACGAGAACATAAAATTAAGTGCCCTGCTACTGTCGGGCTTTCTTCCAGACCCAACGGGCTATGGCAGGGTTGTAAAGGACCAGAGGGGGAACGTGATAAAAATAGTGGAGGAAAAGGATGCTACCATTGAAGAAAAGCAGATCAGGGAGATAAACGGCGGTGTGTATTTCTTTTACTGCCCCCATCTTTTGGATGTGGTCTTTTCCATCCAGCCCAGTCCAAAGAGTGGAGAGTTATACCTAACAGAGGCAATAGCCTTGATGCACAAAAAAGGTTATGTGGTTAGGAGCTTTATGGCGGAGGATCAGGCGGAGGTCATGGGTGTCAACAACCGATGGGAGCTTGCCATAGCAGAAAACGTGATAAGACTGAGAATTTTAGAAAGGCTTGCAGTGGAAGGCAACACTATCCACCAGCCAGAAACTGTATGGATAGAGCCCTCTGTGGTGCTTGAGGGGGAGGTGGAAATAGAGCCGGGCGTAGCCCTAAGAGGAAACACAAAGATAGGCAAAGGGGTGCGTATAGGCAGGGGAAGCGTCATAGAAAACTCAGTGGTGGAAGAGGGCGCAATAATAGAGCCCTACAGCATTATCAGAGACTCTCACATCAAAAGTGGTGCCATTGTGGGACCTTTTGCCCATCTCAGAAATCATTCCGTGATAGGGGAGGGCTCCCACATAGGAAACTTTGTGGAGGTTAAAGCCTCCGAGATTGGTAGCCGTGTAAACGCTAAACATTTGGCATACATAGGCGATGCCCAAATAGGTGATCGTACCAACATAGGGGCGGGAGTGGTCTTTGCCAACTACGACGGAAAGCAAAAGCACCGGAGTAAGGTAGGTCAAAATGCCTTCATAGGTAGCAACTCCCTCATAATTGCACCAGTCACCCTTGGCGATTACTCCTACATTGCGGGAGGTTCGGTCATCAACAAGAACATAGAAGAGGGAGACTTGGCTATTGCAAGGGCAGAGCTTAGGATATTGAAGGGTAAGGGCAAAGAAAAGCTTTTGTAATGTGAGCCGGGAGGGATTTGAACCCTCGACCCACGGATTAAAAGTCCGTTGCTCTACCAGGCTGAGCTACCGGCTCTAGGATTATTCATTATAATACAAAAAATGCTGTATTACAAGCTAAAAATTATCAAAGCAGGACAACTTTTGTATAAAGAAGGGCTTGTGGATGCAAGGGCGGGAAACATTTCCGTAAGGCTGGATGGGAGGGTGTTAATAACCAGAACGGGTAGGCATGTGGGGGAGCTCTCTTTGGAGGACATAATAGAACTGCCCCTGTATGGCGAAAGCGTCCTTGAGAAGAGGGCATCTTCTGAGTGGGTGGTGCACAGAGAAATATACCTGCAAACCTCCCACAGGGCGGTGGTTCATGCCCATCCACCAAAGGCGGTGATCCTTTCCATGTCTTTGGATCGCATAGAGCCCATTGATTCAGAAGGAAAAGCCCTGTTAGGTAGCATAAAAGTACTACCCGATTATCCTTCGGGTAGCCTTGAACTTGCCCGTGCGGTCTCAGAAGAACTAAAAAATTCAAAACTTGTGGTGGTAAGAGGACACGGCGTCTTTTCCGTAGGCAACGATCCCTTAGAAGGCTACAGTCTTATTTCTGTTCTGGAAAGGTCCTGTCATATTTTGCTAAGCTAATCTCACCCAAGGTTTATACTCCATCACCTGTTCAAAGGTGTATGGGCACTCTTGAGGACATTGTAATATATTTTCAATGCTCAAGATAGCCCTAACCGGCAACATAGGCTCTGGAAAATCCACGGTAGCGGAGTTTTTCAAGGAGTGCGGTTTTTATGTCTTTGATGCAGACCGCATAATAAAGGGATTTTATGAAGAGAAGGGAAAGGTGTACGAAGAGGTTCTGAAAGCCTTCGGGAAGGAAATATTAGACCAAGGGGGAAACATAAACACAAAAAAGCTTGCGGACGTTGTGTTTGCAGACAGAGAAAAGCTCTTGCTTTTGGAAAGGATCACCCACTCTGCCCTTTATGAGCGATTGGAGGAGGAGTTTAAAAAACTTCCCGAGCACACCATAGCAGTGGTGGAGGCTTCCCTGGTTTTGGAGAAAAAAACACAAGGCAGGTACCACTTTGTGGTTTTAGTTTATGCACCCTATAAGCTTTGCAAACAGAGGGTCCTCGCCAGAGGCATGCCCTTGGAGGACTTCGAAAGAAGGTGGCAAAAGCAACTTCCACCCGAAGAGAAGTTAAAAAAAGCCCACTGTGTGATAGACAACAGCCAAAGCCTTGAAAGGACAAGGGAGAGGGTCCTTGAGCTGTGTAAAGTCTTTAGGAACCTTGTCCTTTTTCAGAGAGGGTGAGTCTTTGCTTTAGCCTACACACAGTGCATACGTCCGCAGAAGTGGGTTCACCGCATATGGAACATGGCTTTAGCTCAAGTTTTTCTTCCCGCTTGAGAAGGGGCTGAATCTTTCTCAAAAACTCTAAGTAGAACCTAAGCTTGGTGCCGGGGCTCTTTTCCTCTATCTGAGAGAGCAAAAGCTTATACTCAATTGAAGACGCATCCACCGAGTAGGGGCACTCTTCCTCCACAAAGTCTATGTTTGAAAGAAGGGCATACAGGGCGCTTTCCTTTTCTGTGATAAGGCACAGGGGTTTTACCTTCTTCACAAAGCCATTGCCCTCCTTTAAAACTGGATACTGCCTTTGCAGGTAGCCTAAGTTCCAGGAGAGGACGTTTCCCATGAGGGTGGCGCTCTCATCGTCCAAGTTGTGCCCTGTGGCGATCACCGAAAAACCAAGCTCTTTGGCGCTTTTGTTCATGTAATACCTTTTGAGATTTCCACACACAGAACAGGCAGGTCTTTTTTCCATCTCCTTTAGGGTTGGTATATCTTCCACCACGTCCTTGAGCCTTATTACATGCAGGGTTCTTCCTAAGCTCTGGGCAAACTTCTTGGCTTTTTCCTCCGATAGCTTGGAATACTCTCCTATGCCCAAGTTTATGTAGAGCCCATCCGCTTGGTAGCCGAGTCTATGAAGGGCATGCCAGAGGGAGAGGCTGTCTTTTCCACCAGATACCGCCACTAAAACCCTATCATCTTTTGAAAACATCCTAAACTCTCTTATTGTCCTTTCCACCCTCCTTTCAAACCACTCAATGTAATGCTCTTTACACAGGGCAATCCTATGGTGGGGCAAATAGACAACCGCCTTTTGGGAACACTTGGCACACCTTTTCATAAGTTTTTAATCTTAACCCTGCCCTCCCGAAATGGCATTTATCACCCGCACTTGGTCTCCCTCCCTTATGTAAAAGTCCTCCTCCACCACTTCTCCATTGACCACCACAAAGGCATACTCCCTTGAGAGGTTCATAGCCTTTAAAAGGTCCTTTGCTTTTACCTTGTCCCCTTCAAACTCCAACTCTAATTCCCTTCCTCTGTATTGAACCCGCAGTTTCATAAGAAATATTTTTACTCAGAAGGATTTTTGATATAATTTTATACTGCATCCGGGGTAGCTCAACGGGCAGAGCGGGTGGCTGTTAACCACCAGGTTGGGGGTTCGAGTCCCTCCCCCGGAGCATTGAAAAAAAAGATGATTGAGATAAAGGGCATAACTCTACCAGTGCTCTTGATAAGGCTCTCCGAGGGGGCTGAGGAATCGGTGGTCTTTGAGCAGTTAGAAAAATTACTCAACTCTAAGCTCTCTAAGGGTGCATACTTCTTAGTGGAGGGGAACTCCCCTTTGGCAAAGAAAGTTGAAGAGTTTTTAACAAAGAAGGACGTAAGGAACATTAAGAAGCTTGAAAAGGTCTTAGAAAAGAGGACTCCGGAGCCAAGGCTCTTGGTTATAGAAAAACACCTCAGGTCGGGGCAAAGGATAGAGCACAATGGGGACGTGTTAGTGCTTGGGAATGTGAATAAGGACGCCCAAATTGTGGCAACGGGAAACATAATAGTCATGGGTACTCTCAGAGGCATTGCTGTAGCTGGAGCCCTCGGAGATGAAAGTGCTGTAGTGGTAGCCCTACGGATGGAACCACAACAGATAAGAATAGGTAGAAAGATAGCCATATCTAACGAGGAAGAGAGGATATCCCCCGGCTATCCTGAGATTGCAAAAGTGGAAGATGGTGCTATAATTCTTGAAAGGGTGTAAAGATGACAAAGGTTTTTGTGGTTACATCGGGCAAAGGCGGTGTAGGAAAGACAACCATGGTCGCAAACATCTCGGTAGCCCTTGCCAAAATGGGAAAGAAGGTCTTATGCGTTGATGCAGACATAGGGTTGAGAAACCTGGACATGATCCTGGGTCTGGAAAACAGAATTGTCTATGATGTGCTGGACATTCTTGAGGGAAGGGTGGATTTGCAAAAGGCTTTGGTGAAGGACAAAAGGGGCTTTAGCCTGTGGCTTTTGCCCGCCAATCAAACCAAAAACAAGGATGCTGTAGACCTAGAAAAATGGCTAAAGCTTTTTGAGGATATAAAAAGTTCAGGGCAGTATGATTACGCATTCATAGACTCTCCCGCTGGAATAGAGAGGGGCTTTCAGATCGCATCTTCTCCCGCAGACACTGCCTTAGTAGTGGTAAATCCTGAAGTATCCTCTGTAAGGGATGCGGATAGGGTAATAGGACTGTTGGAAAACATGGAAAAGACCGACTACAAGCTTATAATAAACCGAATAAGATGGGATGCGGTGGAAAAGGGTGAAATGCTTTCTGTGGAGGACATAGTAGAAATTCTAAGGGCACCCCTCTTAGGTGTTGTGCCCGAAGAACCAAAGCTTGTGGATTTTACCAACAGAGGAGAACCCATTGTTTTGGAAGACTATCCTGCGTCAAGGGCACTCATGGATATAGCAAGGAGAATAGCGGGAGAAGAGGTTCCCATGGTATATCATGGGCAGAAGAAGGGACTTTTTGAAAGGCTGTTCGGGAGATGACAATGATCTTGAACCTTTCATTTGGAAGCAGTAAAAGCAAAGACGAGGCAAAGAGGAGGCTTACCCTTGTGCTTGCCTACGAAAGGAAAGGACTACCGCCCAATTTTATAGAAAGGCTGAAAGAGGAATTGGTTTATATTTTCTCTAAATACCCCCAATTTGATGTTAGTAGAATTGAAGTAGATATAAAAGAGGGAAATGATGACTTTGAAGAGGTCTGGATCGGCATACCCTTCAAGCAATGAAGGGGAAGATTTTTTTGATAGACCTTGATGGCGTTCTGGTAGGGGACAAAAAGCTTAACCCTATAAAGGGGGCAAAGGCGTTCCTTGAAGTATTAAGGTCCAAAGGTATCCCCTTTAGGGTAGTATCCAACAACTCCACAAGGCCACCCTCTGAAATCGTGAAGATTTTAAGGGAAAAGGGTTTAGAGTTGGAAGAGGAGCGCTTTGTGAGCCCCCTTAAGGTTCTGCCAAAGTATCTGAGGTCCATGAACATCAAAAGGGTTTTACTCATAGGTATGGAACCAGTGAGGAGGTATCTTATGGAAGAGGGTATTGAGGTGGTTGAAGACCATCAGGTTCAAGGAGTCGTGGTAGCCCAGGACAGGAGCCTCGACTTTCATAAGCTAAAGCTTGCTGTCTCTGCGGTCTTTTTGGCATCCGCCAAGATCATTCCAGTGAACCTGAGCAGGATCGTAAAGGATGACGATGGGCTTTACTTCCCCGGTGCGGGCAGTGTGGCATTAATGCTAAAGCACGCCACCAACTACCCGGATGAACTTCCAAACCTTGGAAAACCTTCAAAGGAGTTTATAGACTATGCCCTGTATGGGCTTGAGGGAGAGGAGGTTTATCTTATAAGCGACGACATATACACAGACCTCTTGGGTGCCAAGGCGTTGGGTATAAAGACCATCTTTATGACCACGGGCAAATATACAAGGGATGAGTTAAAAAGGGCGAACTTTGAGCCAGACCTTACCTTTGATAGCCTTGAGGAGTTAATGGAACATTTTGGTTTAAAATCTTCCTTTTAATGAAAGTTATCATTCTTGGCAGTGGTCCAAACCGAATAGGTCAAGGTATAGAGTTTGACTATGCCTGCGTCCAAGCCATCTTTGCCCTAAAGGAAGAGGGTGTTCAAACGGTTATGGTAAATTGCAACCCGGAGACCGTCTCCACCGACTACGATACCGCAGACAGGCTGTATTTTGAGCCCATCGTCCTGGAAAACGTTCTTGAGATAATAAGGAGGGAAAAACCCGACGGACTTCTGATCCAGTTTGGAGGGCAAACACCCTTAAAGCTTTCCATACCTTTGAGGAACTTAAAAGTTCCCATCTTGGGCACAGACCCAGAGAGCATAGACATAGCAGAGGACAGGGAAAGGTTCAGGGACCTTATAAACCAACTTGGATTAAAACAACCAGAGAGCCTGACTGCAAGAACTAAAGAAGAAGCCCTGACGCGTGCAAAGGAGCTGGGCTACCCACTGCTTGTGCGACCTTCCTATGTGCTCGGAGGCAGGGCTATGAGGATCGTCTATGAAGAAGGGGAGCTAGTTGAGTATTTGCAAGAGGCGGTGGAGGTTAGCTACCAAAGACCCATCCTTTTGGACAGGTATCTCTCCGACAGCGTGGAAGTGGATGTGGATGCCATCGGCGATGGTGAAGACTTTTTGATAGGTGCGGTTATGGAGCACATAGAGGAAGCTGGTGTCCATTCAGGAGACAGCGCCGCGTCTATTCCCCCCTACACCCTCGGAAAGGATACGGTGGAGGAGATAAAGAGGCAAACCAGACTAATAGCCAAAGCCCTAAAGGTAAAAGGTCTCATCAACCTTCAGTTTGCGGTAAAGGATGGAGAGGTGTATGTTTTGGAGGTTAATCCGAGGGCTTCTCGGACTGTGCCCTTTGTTAGCAAAAGCATAGGGTATTCTTTGGCAAAGCTCGCCGCCAAGGTGTGCGTGGGAAGAAAACTAAGGGAACTTGTGCCAGAGGTGTTTGAAAGGCTTGAAAAAGGCAATGTCCATTATTGCAGTGATTTCCTGCCAAAGGATTGGAATTACTACACCGTTAAGGAAGTGGTTTTTCCATGGAACAGGTTTCCTGAGGTGGACCCCCTTTTGGGTCCGGAGATGAGGAGTACAGGGGAGGTGATGGGCATAGACAGAAAGTTTGGTCTTGCCTATTACAAAGCCCAGCTGGCAGCTGGTAGTGGATTGCCCACAGAGGGCAGAGTTTTCATAAGCGTGGCAGACAGAGACAAGCCCAAAGTGTTTGGGCTGGCAAAGGGATTTTTGGACCTTGGTTTTGAAGTATTGGCAACCGCAGGAACTTACAGATTTTTAAAGGAAAGGGGGTTGAATGTTAAGCAGGTTTTAAAGGTCTCCGAGGGAAGACCAAACATAGTGGATATGATCAAAAACGGAGAGGTGCAGGCAGTTATAAACACACCCACCGGCAGAAGGGCAAGGTCTGATGCCTACCACATCCGCAGGGCGACAGTCCAGCAGGGCATTCCCTACACTACCACCGTAAGAGGGGGCTACGCCATGTTAGAGGCAATAAGGTGCTATTTAGAACACAACAAAAGCCTTGAGGTCTATTCCCTGCAGGAGGTTTTTGGTGAGGTATAGGTATAGACCCTACTCCTATAAGCGTCGCAGAAGACCCCTTTTCTTAAAACTCATAAGAAGACTTGCGATCCTCTCTCTGCTACTTTTGAGCTTCTACGCCCTCTTTCTTTCCCTTGGAGGAAGACCCCAGTTGGAGGGTGTGGAGTCTTTAAAGTTCATCCCAGCGGAGGGAGAGTATAACCTGAAGGTGAAGAACGGCAAAATAAAATCCGCCAGACTCTATGTAGAGCAGGAAGGAAAGAACTACAAAGTCTTTGAGGGGGATTTCCCAGAGGGGACAGACTCTTTGAAGATAAGCATAAACGCAAAAGCTTTGGGAATAAAGGAGGGAGATGCCAAGGTCAAACTATGGGTAAGCGCGGGCTTCCTTAGAGAAAGGGAATACACCATTGACGCAAAGGTAGACCTAACCCCGCCTTCCCTTGAAATTCTTTCCTATCCTGCAAGCCTAAGGGAAGGTTCCGTAGGCGTTCTGAAGGTGAAAAGCAACGGTAAAGAGTTGTTTTTGGAATGGGATGGCAAAAAAGCTTCAATGACCTCAATTTCTCCTGAGGTTTATGTTGCCCTTTTCCCGGCTCCTCTAGATGCGAAGAGCATGGACCTACGCATAACTGCCAAAGACCAGGCGGGCAACTCAGTCCAGAAAACTTTAAGGATAGCCATCAAAAGGGCAAACTTTAAAAAGGAAAGGATAGAACTAACTGATGACTTTATAAACTCGGTGATCTATCCTCTCTTGGGAGAACAAGCCGAAGGGTTAGACCCTGTCTCCGCCTTTAAGATGGTAAACGAAGAGTGGAGAAAAAGGGATGTAAATAGGCTCTCTGAGATAACTCAAAAGAGCGAGCCTGTAAAACTCTGGAAGGGTGCCTTTATACGGCTACCAAAAAGTAAGGTGCTTTCAACCTATGGCGTTGAAAGGTTCTACTACTACAAAGGACAGCAGGTTAGCCAAAGCAGGCATATGGGCTACGATTTTGCCTCGGTAGAAAGGGCACCTGTTCCCGCTTCCAACGATGGAGTGGTTGTCTTTGTGGGCACGTTGGGTATATATGGCAACGTGGTTTTGATAGACCACGGGCTTGGGCTCTTTAGCCTTTATGGGCATCTTTCGGAGAGTTCCGTCAAGGAAGGACAGTATGTAAAGAAGGGAGACATTATAGGAAGGACGGGCAGGACGGGGCTTGCTTTGGGAGACCACCTTCACTTTGGGATCTTGGTGCATGGGCAAGAGGTGGACCCTATTTACTGGCTTGATCCCAAGTGGCTCAAAACCAACATAGACATTGCCCTTGAAAAATGATAAGGAGACTGAGAAGGGAGCTTGCTATACTTCTTTTGCCCTTCATATCCTTACTTCTCAGGTTGTGGGCAAGGACAATAAGGTGGCAGAACAGGTATGACTTTGATAAAGACAAAGGGAAAATATATGCCCTGTGGCACGGATACGCCTTAGCCTTGGCTTTTTTTGGCTTAGACAGGGGTATAGTGGTCTTGGTGAGCCGTTTCAGGGACGGAGACATAGCGGACGGCCTTCTAAAGAGGTTTGGCTTTGAGACCGTCAGGGGTTCTACAGAGGAAGGAAGGGAGGAAAAGGGAGGAAGGTCTGCCCTTTTAAAGCTCATGGAACTTTTGAAAGAGGGCAAAAACATAGCCATAACGGTAGATGGTCCCAAGGGTCCTCCACTTAAGGCAAAGGATGGAGTTATTTTCTTAGCCCAGAAGACTGGTGCGGTGATACTCCCTGTATGTGTAAAGTTTGAAAAGTTCTTCCGCCTCAACACCTGGGACAGATTCGTTATTCCCTATCCCTTTACAAAAGCCCAACTTTTAGTGGGCAAAGAGATCAGAGTGGGCCCAGAAGACGCTATAGAAGATAAAAGAAGGGAGTTAGAGGAGGAGCTATTGAGGCTAGAAAGAATATCTTCTGGCAAGCCTGGATAAACCTTTATGAACCTACCCTTTTCGTCAAAAAGATAGGTGGAGGGAAGAAAGACGATCCGGTAGTAATCGTTGAACTTTACCTCCGGGTCAAGAACGGTAATAAATTTAGGGCTTATGCCTATATCTCTGTAAGACTTGACCACATCCTCCCGTACCATGGCTACCGCATAAGATATGATGTAAAGGTCCTTTCTTTTTTCTGCGAGCTCATTGAGAAGTTTTAACTGCTCCGAGTGTCCCGCACAGGTCCTACTCCACACGTAGAGAACTATCTTCTTTCCCTTAAACTGATTTAGGGATACCTTACTCCCGTCTAAGGTCTCAAGGGAGAGGGGAGGAATGACCTCCCTTTGGGTACAAGAAACAAAAAGCAAGACCAAAAGAAGTCCAAGTAGTCTCAAACCCTAACCAAAATTTTCTCTTTGAAGTCCGAAAGGGTCGGCTTGATCCTTATTGTTTCCTTTAGATGACCTTCCAAGACCTCCAAGGTTTTGTAGCCATTGCCTGTGATGTATGCCACTACCACCTCATCCTCTTTGAAGGCACTCCTTTCTGCCAACTTTTTGAGGACCGCAATGGTAGTTCCTCCTGCGGTCTCGGTGAAGATGCCCTCCGTTTCCGCCAGCAATTTAATGCCTTCTATGATCTCTTCGTCTGTGGCAGTTTCCCAATCTCCCCTGCTTTCTTTGGTAACTTGAAGGGCATAGATGCCGTCCGCTGGGTTGCCTATGGCTATGGACTTAGCTATGGTGTTGGGTTTTACGGGCTTTATGTAGTCCCTACCTTCCTTCCAAGCTTGGGCAATAGGGCTACAACCTTCCGCCTGGGCACCATACACTCTGGTGTTCATTTCATCTATCAGACCCACGAGTTTTAACTCCTTTAGTCCTTTCCATATTTTTGTTACTAAAGAGCCAGATGCAGCAGGAGCAACTACCGCATCCGGCGCCCTCCAACCCAGCTGTTCTACCACCTCAAAGGCAAGGGTCTTGGAACCCTCCGCATAGTATGGTCTTATGTTTATGTTGACAAAAGCCCAGTATAGCTCGTTGGCGATCTCAGAACACAGCCTATTCACATCGTCGTAGTTGCCCTCCACCGCCACCACCGTGGGAGAAAAAACCAAGCTACCATAGATCTTTTGAGATTCAAGGTTTGCGGGTATGAACACAAAACAGTTCAGTCCAGCTTGGGCACAGTGCGCTGCAACTGAATTGGCAAGGTTACCCGTAGAGGCACACGCTGCGGTGTCAAAGCCGAACTCCACCGCCTTTGAAAGGGCAACGGAGACCACCCTGTCTTTGAAGGAAAGGGTAGGATGGTTTACAGAGTCATCCTTTATGTAGAGGTTTTTAAGACCGAGGACTTTACCTAAATTTTCAGCCTTCTTCAAAGGTGTGTATCCGGCGGTAAGCCCTACCTTTGGCTCCTCCACGGGCAAAAGGTCTATGTATCTCCAAAGGCTCTTTGGTCCTCTTTCTATCTTCTCCCTGGAGATGTTCTTCTTTATCTCCTCGTAATCATAAACCACCTCCAAGGGTCCAAAGCAAAACTCACACACATGGATAGGTTCAGCAGGATACTCCTTTCCACACTCTCTACACTTTAAACCCTTCACCTTTGCCATGGGATAAAATTATAACTTCTTTTCTGTTCTGTAGGGCACGGGTATATACTGCACAGAAGGCACCTGAGCACCCATAGGCTGAGGGTAAAGCTCCATCAGTTGATAAACCTCTTCTGGCACTTCGGTGGATACATTCAAGCCAAGCTCCCTCAGTTTATCAACCCCCAGGGGGAAATCGTGGGTGTACTTGCCAGTGGCGAGCTCTT
>WYEK01000027.1 GCA_009903855.1 Thermocrinis sp. | reverse complement strand
AATTTTACAGAACCCTCAGCGACCTTGCCTGGATGCTACAAGATTACGATGCTACAGCTTTGGCTTCCGAACAGTTAATTAGCCTTTCCAAGGGTGAGGTGGCGGATTACATCAGACTATCCGAAATATACTTTAGAAAGGGTTCAAAAAGGGCAGTTTCCCTTGCGCTGGAGGGCTACAAAAAGTTTGAGGATCTAATACTTTTGAAAACTGCCCTTTACTATTCTTACGCTTTGGGATTATACGATCAAACCGTTGCTATCTTTAAAGACTACAGAGACAAGCTACAGGATGACGTAAATACCGTGTTTTCCTATTTGCTTGCTCTACAACAGCTTGGTAAAAAGGAAGAAGCACTTGAAGAGTTAGAAAAAATTTTGGCAAAGGCTAAAGCTCCCGAGCTTGTCTCCTTTTACATCTACTCTTTGGTGGAAGCCCAACGGGTGGAAAGGCTAAAAAGTGCCCTAAAGGAATATGAAGCATACGCAAGGAATCCTTCAGTAGCCCAAGCTTATGCGGTAGCATACATATTCTTACAGCAGGGTCAAACTGCCCTCAATTATTACAAACTATCTGGTTCCCAGGATCCATTACTCTATGCAGACATTATTAACGTGATGGGTATGGAGGAGGAAGCCAAAGCTATAAAGCTAAAAGCATACAGAGAGCTAACAAGCGGTGGATTACCTCTGGATGACCTTGAGAAATTGAGGTTATACCTATCCTTGGCTATGGAGTTTGAAAATCCGGAGGTCTTTGAGAAAAAACTCCAAAGAGCGAAGGGAGTTCTTTCTGATGCAGTTTGGAAAGATATATACTTTGCCTATCTCTTTTCAAAAGAGCAAAGGGAGAAGGCAATTATACAGCAAAGGTTATACAAATATCCACTAAAGCCTTGGATGTGGCTAAATTTAGCCCTCTGGCAGGACGATAGGTATTTGGCACTACAACTCTTAGAAAGTAAGTTAGAAGCCCTTCCCATAAGGGATAGGGTGGAAGCCTTAAAGCGAGTGGGTCAGCCAAGGAGAGCCTTAGAGCTTGCCTTTAAGGGTCTGGAGGAAAACCAGTATGACTACCAACTTTACAAACAGTTCAGAGACTTGGCGGTGCAAGAATCAAACAAAGTAAGCTTGGAAGCATCCCATCAAAAGAGAGAAGCTTACGGACAGTTCACCGAAAGACTGGAGGTAGAAACTAAATTGGGAGACACCAACTACTCCGTTGGGTTTAGGTCTTCCACCTTTCAACCCACATATAAAGATGATCAAGTCATAAGACAAAAGGTAGGGGGTTATCAAGCAGAGATTTACTTACGCGGGCGGTTTGATAGGGGATACATTGGCTTTGGAATAGGACAGTTGGAAAGGCTCAGGTCGGCAGTAAATTTCCGTCTCTTTGGAGAGTCCTACCTATTTAGCGGATTATCGGCGGGCTTCGAGGTTGGATACAGACAGCCCAGCACAGAAAGCCTTTACCTTGAGCTTGGCGGTTTAAAAAACTACGCTAAGCTTAGCCTAACATTTACTCCTTACAGTAGGCTTGGCTTTTACTCCAGCTTAGAGGTCAATGAGTTTTACTCGCAGGATATAAAAAGGTTAGGAACGGGCTTTTACACGTACAATCAAGCTCAATATAAGCTAAGGTTTGGCTATCCTGACTACACACTAAGGGTGTTCTATGGCTATGGCAATTACAGGGAAAAAGCGGGTAGCAAGGGAGTTATAGAGCAACTTTCTCCTTTTACCACTTTTAGGGTGCTACCGGAGAACTACTATGCGGTCGGTCTGGGATTTTCCTTTGGCTTTGAACACAAAGACTCATACACACGCTTTTGGAGACCTTTTTTTGATGCAAGCTTAGCTTACAATTCCCTTGGCAGTTTGGGTATATCCACAGAAATGGGTTTGGGTGGTGCGGTTTTTGGCAAAGACAATCTATCCTTGGGACTATCCTTTAGAAATAACACGGGCGGTATAAAAGAGACTATAATATACCCGTATTTTATCTATAGATACTACTTTATTCACACTCCAAAGCTAAGAGAAGTGAAGGAGAATAAATAATGAGCAAACATCTTCGTCTCAAAGAGAAGTTTTAAACTTTGTAAGGAGGTAAAAAATGAGAAGGGTATATTTTGCAGTCTTGGTTCTCTTCCTGATTGTAGGCTGTGCAAGGGTTGTGAACCAAACACCTACTCTCCCTATAAAGGGAGAGCCCTATGCGGTGCTACCCTTCGAAAACTACACAGAGACACCCTACGCAGGCTACAGGGTAGCATCCATTTTAGAGGGAGTGCTTGCAAGCAAGGGCTACAACCTGATCCCAAGGGTTTGGTCCATAAAGGAAAGGGAACCTTCAGAAGAAGAGATTGAAAAGTTAAAGGAAAGTGCAGTAAAGAACGGTGCAAGATACGTAGTGTATGGTTCCGTCAATGAGTTCAGATACAAAACAGGCTTGGATGGCGAGCCGGCGGTAAGTATAACCATCTTTGTCTATGATGCAAAAGAAAACAAAGTTGTTAAAAACGTTACAGTATCCGGTAGTGGTTGGGTGCATGAATCCTTGGGAACCCTTACCCAAAAGCTTTTAAACCGAACTTTCTAATGCAGGCTTTTAGGCTTGGTGAAAGAATAACGATTGAAAAGGTTATATTCGTAGAAATTTTCCTATTAACCACTCTTTTGTTAGCTTTGGGTTGGTATTTCAACCGAGAAGACCCACTCTTTATAAAAAGTAGACATGACTTAATAAACCTTTTAGTGGTTGCCCTTTCCCTTTACTATGGATACTCTGGAGCTATTGTGCTAATATCTTTTCTCTCCGTAGGATACTTTTTCTTTTATCAACCGTTTCCTTTACACAATTTCTTGCAGAACCTCCTTTTTGCCCTTTTGTCTTCTGAGTTTAGATACATATGGGATAAAAAAATAAAGCTTGCACTTGCGGATAAGACTTATGCAGAACAGATGGCGGAACTTTATCGGAGACAGCTCTTTAGCCTAAAGTTTGAGTACGACCTGCTGGAAAGACAGTTTGTGCTTTCTCCCTACAGCGTAAGGAATATCTTAGAAAAGTTTAAAGTTCCCTCTTCAAAGGCTTTCATGGAGCTGATATCAGATTTCTTTGGCGTTATATCCGCAGAACTTTACAAGTACGAAGATGGAAAGCTCATTTCTTTGGAAAAGTGGGGTGGTGGTGTGAAGGTAGACGAAGAAGACCCTTTAATTCAAGAAGCCTTGGAGCTGAACAGATCCTTTTATATTCCACCTAAAGACATACTGAGAAAGGTTATGAACGAAGAGCTTAACTTTATAGCCCTTGTGGTGGCAGAATCCTATGCGGGCAAGTTTTTACTCGCAATAAAGGATATGGATTTCTTAAACATAAACGAGGAGGCGCTATCCTACATAATGGTTCTTTTGGAATATTACGGAGACGGTATAGCCTTTGAAGCTTCAGGCTTTTCCTGCACAAAGTTTTGCGACAGGGAGTTTGAACTGCAAGCTTACAGGATGCGATCGCTAAAAGAACGCCTCGGAATAGACTCCTTTGTGGTTGTTTTTGAATATCCTCCCGAAAGAAGGGAAGAATTGGTTAAGCTAAAGAGCATGGTTAAAGGTTTGGACAGGGTTTGTATGAACGAAGACAAAGTGTTTGTCCTTTTACCAATAACACCACGGGAAGGAGTTAAAAGGTTCATAGAGAGGATAAGTAAAAACATGGACTTTCTGAAGGTAAAAGACATAAAACCCCTTGAGGAGTTTTGCGATGGGCAGTGATTATATAAAATTACTACTGGTGATATTGTTAGAAACGACAGGATTGTATACACTGATAAAATATCCAACTGTATTCGGATTTATAACCTATCTCTTTTCTCACTTTATTGCGTCCCTTTTGCTCGCCACAATGGTGGCTGGGATTTTAAAAATCTTTTATAAATACCCTTACAGATATGCTTTAATCCTTAGCTTTTCCATATTTTTCTTCCTCGGACCGTTTGCAGTTTCGTTTGGTGTGATAATTTTGATCTATACAAAAATTTCAAAAGCGCCAGCTCCTGTAAAAGAGGTCAATTACGAGCTAGTCTTTAGTGTTAGGATTCTTTCGGAAGAAAGAAGGCTCGGAGAAGGAAGCTTAAGATTCGCAAAAGTGAAAGACTTAGAAAGGGTAGTATATTTCACCAAGTTCTACCATCCTATGACAGTAAGATTTTTTAAGGAACTCCTCTTTTCTGATAACGACGAACTGAGACTGCTTGCCAACAGTTATCTGAAAAACGCCGAAAAATACCTTCAAGAGCTAATATACGAATTAGAAAAAATTTTAGAAGGTCAAGATCTAGGAAAAGATGTTAAATTTTTTGTGTGCAGGGCACTGGCATTTCTAAATTGGGATGTTTATTACTTAGGTTTTATGGAAGAACAAATAGCAAAAAAGTACTTGGATAATGCTAAAGATTATGTTATTAAGGCTTTAGAAATCAAAGAGGATCCCAGTCTTTACATGTTAATGGGAAGAATGGAGCTGAATTCAAGAGAGTATCAAAGGGCGTATGAACATTTCAAGATGGCTTTGGATTTGGGTATGGAACCCGTTAAGGTTTTACCTTACATGTTGGAAGCTTTGTATAAACTTCGCAATTTCAAGGAATTGAAACAAGTTTCAGCGAAATACAGAGGAACCTGTTCAGTTAATCCCAGAAGAATGGCTCTAATCTCCGCATGGGTATGAAGCTTGTAGATAAACAAACCCATATAGATGTGCTCTTTATAGCGGAGGGAACCTATCCCTTTATAAAGGGAGGAGTATCCACTTGGATCCATCAAATAATCACCGGGATGAGGGACCTAAACTTTGGAGTGCTCTTTCTTGGCTCAAGACCCGAAGATTACAAAGGTGTTGGCTACGAGCTCCCAGACAACTTGGTTTATCTTGAGGCTGTGTATATGTTTTCAGAGGAGGAAAATGTTCAAACAAAAAAAGCCAAAAGGGAAAGTGAAAGGGTAAAACTTCTAAAGATATTTCTTGACGACAAAACCTTTGAAGAGCATTGGCAGGAGATTGTTAGCTTTTCTTACTTTAATGAAGTTTCATACGAGGACTTTTTGTATAGCAAAAGATCTTGGGAGCTCATAGAGGAACTCTACGAAGAGTTGGAAATTGATGTTCCCTTTGTGGATTACTTTTGGACCATGAGAAACCTTTTTGCACCTCTGTTTGTGGTGGCAAAACTTGGGATGAGCCTGGACAAAAAAGAAATAGGCTTAATTCACAGTCCATCAACGGGTTATGCGGGCTTTTTGGGTAGTCTGATGAGTAGAGAATATAAAATACCCTTTGTCCTTACGGAACATGGGATCTACACAAAGGAAAGAAAGATAGATATTCTAAACGCAAAGTGGATAGGAGTTCAATACAGGTACCTATCAAAAAAATACGACATAGACACCCTCAGAAAGCTTTGGATAAAGATGTTTGTAAATCTTGGGAAAATATCATATTACACCGCTGTGGAAGTTTTTTCACTATTTGAAGATGCAAGAAAACAGCAAATAGGCTGGGGCTGTCCGCCCGAAAAGACAAGGGTTATACCAAACGGCGTGGATGTGGATAGACTTTCAAAGCTTTTAGAAAAAAGACCAAAGGAAATTCCGAAGGTGGTCTCTCTGATAGGAAGGGTTGTAGCCATAAAGGATATAAAAACCTTTATAAAGGCTATGAGTTTGCTGTGCCAACACCTACCCGAGTCGGAGGGTTGGGTGGTGGGTCCCGAGGACGAGGAGCCCGAATACGCCCAAGAGTGCAAAGAGCTTGCAAAAATACTTGGAGTTGAAAATAGGGTAAAATTCTTAGGCTTTCAAAAAATAGTTGATATTCTGCCCAAAACGGGGGTATTTACACTGACCTCCATTAGCGAGGGTATGCCCATGACGGTTTTGGAAGCTATGGCAAGCGGTGTGCCCTGTGTCACCACCGACGTAGGTTCCTGCAGGCAACTTATCTATGGAGGGCTGAGTCAAGAAGACATAGAAATAGGTAAGGCGGGAGAGGTGGTTCCTGTGGGTGATGCAACAGGGCTTGCAAAGGCATACTACGAACTTTTGACTAACGAAGAAATTTGGAAAAACTGTCAAAGGGCTGGGCTTGAGAGGGTCCAAAGGTTTTACCGCTTTGACAAATTTATAGAGAACTACAGAAGCGTGTATAGAAAATATTTAGGAAAATAGCCATGGCGGGCATTTCTTTAGAGTTAAGAAGGCTTTACAGAGAGGGAAAGCTGGGAAGAGTCCTTTTGGCGGTGGGCTACTCTGCGGTCCTGGGGACAGGCAATTGGCTCTTTGCCATACTCAGCATTTTTATATCCGCCTACATAGCGGAAAAACTTTGGGGCGCAAGCGATACTTTAATCAAATACCAGATCTACATCACCTACAGCGTTTCCTTGAGCCTGATTCTTTCGGGCTTTTTCCAGCTTTCCTTTACAAGGTATATATCCGACAGGCTCTTTGAAAAGGAGTTTGAAAGGGTTCTTCCAAACACCCACGGTGTGGCAATACTGACCGCAAGCTACAGCTTCTTGATAGCCCTTCTGCTGTCTTTTTTCTTCTTTAAGGGATATCCGTACTATTACCACGTGATATTCAGCTTTACCGTTGCTACCCTTTCCGTTCTTTGGGTAGTGAACGCTTTACTTACTGGATTGAAGAGCTACAAGCACATATTCGTATCTTTTGCTATCTCGTACTCAATAGCAGGGCTTGGGGTAATTTTTCTATCAAACCTTGGATTAATCTGGCTTATGATTAGCTTTTATTTTAGTCAGACCTTACTGCTATCTTTAATACTTTTCAGAGTTGCAAGGGACTATAGGTCCCAAAAACTTCTGGAGTTTGATTTTTTGAAAAAGGATAGGCTTTACAAAAGCTTGATGCTAACCGGATTTTTTGCCAACTTAGGTCTTTGGATAGACAAGTATGTGTTTTGGTACAACCCAATAACGGGAAGCCATGTGCTGGGGAACATGAAGGCGTCTGTCATTTACGATGTGCCCTTTACCCTGGCTCTTATTTCAATAGTGCCCGGTTTTGCGGTGGCTTTTCTGAAGATTGAGTTGGAGTTTTTTGATAACTACGACGCGTACTACAAGGCGGTCAGAACTTGGGGAAGGTTAGATGACCTTTACAGGTTCGCAAACAAGATGATAGAAAGTGCCCGCTCAGCCTTTTTTGAAACTTTGAGGTTTCAAGCCCTTACTGCCATACTGCTCATCTTCATTCACGAGTATATATTTAGGTTTCTTAAACTGCCAACCGCCTACATTCCACTGTTTGAGATTTTTCTCGTTGCCAATGTATTCCTGATGGGATACATAGTTATTTATGCCCTTCTTTCTTACTTTGACCTAAGGAGGGAGCTGGTTAAAATGACTTTTACTTTTGCCTTGCTAAACTTTGTCTTTACACTCCTAACTCAATTTCTGGGAGCATACTTTTACGGTTATGGCTATATGTTTGCTTTAATGTTTTCTATGATATTGGGTATGGAATACCTAAGGAGGTTCTTGAATGATGTTCATTATAGGACTTTTGCTCTTCGTGAGTAGTTTGTTGGCGCAGGAATTAAAATGTGTGCTACTTTACTATCATCACAAACCTTTGCCCGATGATGTGCTCTATGCCTACGATTGGGTCGTGCTGGATGCGGATAACCCTTATATGGAGGTTCTGAAGGAAAAGGGCTTTTATCAAAAAAAGAGGGCAAAACTCATAGGTTATATGAGCGTAGGAGAGATAGAAACCTACAGGGACTATTACAAAGACCTTAAAAAGTATTCCATCGGGACAAATCCCATGTGGAAGTCTTTAGTGGCGGATGTGAGGAATAAAGAATACAGACAGTTCCTCTTGGAAGCGGTGGCAAAAAGGATTGCGGACAGAGGTTTTGATGGGTTCTTTTTGGACACCTTAGATTCATACCAACTTTCCGCCAAAAAAGAAGAGTGGAAAGACTTTCAAGACGCCCTTGTGGATTTTGTAAAGGAGCTAAGGAAAAGGTATCCCGACAAACTGATAGTTTTAAACAGGGGCTTTGAGTTTATAGATAGGGTAAAAGACGACGTAAATGGCGTTTTGGTGGAGAGCCTTTTTAGTGGGCTTGATGCAAAAAAAGGATACAGAACAGTTTCTGAAGAGGAAAGAAAGTGGCTACTGGACCAGCTAAACAGGATAAAGTCCTATGGCATTCCTGTCATAGTGGTGGATTACGCAGACCCAAGGGACAAAAAGAAGGCAAAGGAGCTCGTTAGAAAGATCGCAGAGCTTGGGTTTGTTCCATACGTGGCAGATAGGGATCTTTCAAGGGTTGGATATTCTCTCTGTTTTTTAATTCCAAGAAAGATTGCCATCCTCTATAGTTCAAAGGAAAATCCGGTAGCCCAGTATGAACCCACTCACAGGTTCACATCTATGGTGCTTGAATACCTGGGCTTTGTGTCAGAGATGTTTGACATAGAAGAGGGGTTGCCCGAAATTTACCCAGAGCTTGGCTATGCGGGCGTAATGGTTGGTTTTCTAGGAAAGATTGACGAAAAATTAATCGATTGGTTGATAAAGGCAAAGGAAGAGGGTTTAAAGCTATTCTTTTTGAATTCATTGCCCTACGATGAAAAATTTTATAGAGCCTTTGGCGTAAGGGCGGAAAGGAACAGAGAAAGGTCTATAAACCCTTTTAGGTTGATAAGACCGAAGGAAAACAGGGGCTTTGAGGCACCAATAAAAGTATCCTATACGGATACTCTGTTAATTGCAGAAAAGGGAACACCCATGGTTGAGGTGGAAAACTCCCTCGGACAAAAACACCATCCTTTTGCCCTCTTTGATTGGGGGGGATACGCAGTTAATGAGTCCCTTTTGAACTCAGAGGAGTTGTGGAGCTTTGACCCTTTTGAGGTGTTTAAAAAGGTCTTTGGGACCACCCTTTTGATTCCTGACCTTACCACCCAAAACGGTGGAAGAATACTTACCGCCCATATAGATGGAGATGTCTTCTTTGGAAACGCAGAATTTGACCCTTCCAAAACCACGGGAGAGGTAATAAGGGACGAAATAATAAAAAGGTATCCCATTCCGCATACTGTTTCTTTAATAGTGGGAGAGGTTTCCAAGGATGGACTGTATCCGGATAAGTCAGAGAGGTTAATAAACATAGCAAAGGGCATGTTTTCACTTGAGTGGGTTGAACCCGCAAGCCACAGCTTTTCCCATCCTTTTGACTGGCAACCCAAATACAGAAAAAGGGAGCTACCTTACGGCTACAACCTCCCAATAAAAGGCTATAACCTCAACTGGGACAGTGAAATAAAGGGTTCAATAGAATGGATCAACAGAGAAGTTTTGAATGACCTTGGAAAAAAAGTTAGAGTTTTCCTCTGGACGGGCGAATGCAACCCAAACAGAGAACAGCTAAGGCAAACTTACCAGCTTGGCATTTTTAACGTTAATGGAGGTTTGACCACCATAACCCAGCAGGAGCCCTTTCTGAAGAACATAGGTCCCTCCGGTGTCAATTATGGACCCTACTTTCAGATCTATGCTCCCGTACAGAACGAAAACATATACACAAACCTTTGGACGAGCCCCTTCTGGGGCTATTTAAATGTTATACAGACCTTTGAGCTTACAGAAAACCCAAGAAGGCTAAAGCCTATCTCTATTTATTATCACTTTTATTCAGGGCAAAAGTTGGCCTCTTTGAACGCTTTGAAAAGGGTTTACGATTGGGCTCTATCAAGAGAAGTAAGTCCCATGTTTTTGTCCGAGTATAGTAGGTGGGTTTTGGACTTCAGACAAACTGCAGTAATGAGATGGGAAGAGGGCTTTAGGGTAAAAAACGCTGGCGGATTGAGGACCCTGAGGTATCCAAAGGAATGGGGCTATCCGGACACAGAAAAGAGCAAGGGAGTGGTGGGCTACAGGGAAGGAAAGGATGGCTACAACTATCTCTTCTTGGATGGTTCGGGGGACTACTATCTGGTCTTTTCCTCCCAAAAGCCAAAGTTTGCACTTTTATACTCTAATGGCTATGTGGAAAACTTTGAAAGAAAAGGAAAAGAGTATAGCCTAAGGCTAAGCTCCTACTTGCCTTTGGAGGTTCGTTTGGAAACCTCTTGCAAAGTGTTCGTAAACGGAAAAGCCTACGACCCTGGGGTTGTTGAGTTCAAGGGAGGAAAACATGCAGACATCAAAGCGGTATGCACTGATTAAAGCCTTTTCAATAAGGGATTATGTGGGAATAATTCTGACCGCACTTCTGGTGGCGGTCCTGCTTTTTCCAAAAGGCAAGTTAGAAGGATATCTGCCCGAGTCTGTGGAGATAAACACAGACCTAACCCTTGCCTACTACAGAGCCCTTTTAAGGACGAACCCTTCAGTGGATATATACGACGCCCTAGTCAAGTCCTACATTAGGGTAGGTAGGACTAAAGACGCTATAGAAGTAGTTTCAGAAATGGAGAGGAAACATCCCAATGACCCGGAGATATTGTTTTTAAAGTACCAACTGCTAAAGACGGAGTATTTCTCCGCCAAAGACGAAGAACAAAAGAAGAGTATAAAAAACGAGATGGAAAAGCTTTTGAGTCTTTACATAAAACTAAAAACGGACACAGGCTCCTTGGAAAAAGCCTTCAAGGAAGCGGAGAGTATGGACATTCCTGAGATTGCATACAGAACTTCCACTGTATTGGCGGAAAGAACGGGAAACCTTTTTTGGGTTGAAAAGGCCTTCTATTACTCAATAGCCTTCAAAAACTATGCAATTGCTTCAAGGTTTGCGGATGTGTTGGTGGAAAAGAAGGGTAAAGCTTTTGTAAAAGACGCCATTAACCTTGCACTGCTCTCGGGAAATCTACAAAAGGCTTTTAACTATGCAAAAACCTACTATCAGGAACTTCCACCAGCGGAAAGGCACAGTCTGATAAAAAGGCTCATAGAAGTAGGGCTTACCAAAGAAAACTATCTTTCCTTTAGGGAATATATGAAGGAAAGCCTTCCTTTGACACCCGAGGAAAGGCTATACTTGGAAAAGGAGGTTATGAAGCGCGCCCTTTGGGCAAAGGATTATGAAACTTTGAAAAGGCTGATCCTTGAAAACCTATACCTGAGCCAAAGCCTTGAATACAGGACCTTCCTTTTGGAGCTTGCTTTGGGAACGGGAGACCCTTACTTTGCTCGGGATGTAGCCAAAAGGCTTTACTCTGGTAATAATTAGTTCAATCGCTATTTTATAATTTTAGCCTATGGAAAAAAGCTACAATCCAAGGGAGATAGAACAGAAGTGGCAAAGGCACTGGGAGGAGCTTGGAGTTTTTAAGGTAGAGGAGGGAGAGAACAAGGTCTATGTGCTTGAAATGTTTCCATACCCGTCGGGGCGCATCCACATGGGTCATGTTAGAAACTACACCATTGGGGATGCCCTGGCGCGCTTTTTGAGGATGAAGGGTAAAAGGGTTTTGCATCCTATGGGATGGGACGCCTTTGGTCTGCCTGCGGAAAACGCCGCGCTAAAACACGGAGTGCATCCCGCCCAATGGACCAAGGAAAACATAAACTACATGAGAGAGCAACTCAAGAGCTTGGGTTTTTCCTACGATTGGGACAGGGAGATTGCCACCTGCGAACCAGAGTATTACAAATGGAACCAGTGGATCTTTTTAAAGCTTTATGAAAAGGGCTTGGTCTATAGAAAGGATGCGGAGGTTAATTGGTGCCCTAACGATGAGACGGTCCTTGCAAACGAGCAGGTTATAGAGGGCAAGTGTTGGCGTTGTGGGACGCCCGTGATAAGGAGAAACGTGCCCTCTTGGTACATAAAGATCACCGATTATGCGGAGAGACTTTTGGAAGACCTAAAGCTCTTGGAAGGGAAGTGGCCCGAAAGGGTGATCCTCCAGCAAAGAAACTGGATAGGTAGGTCCGAAGGTGCGGTAATAAAGTTCTATGTGGACGAATTACCCATAGAGGTCTTTACCACGAGACCGGACACAGTTTTTGGTGCCACCTTCTTGGTGCTGGCACCCGAGCATCCACTAACTTTGACCCTTGCCAAGAGGGGAGGTAGGCTGAAAGAGGTGGAGGAGTTTGTCAACAAAATGAAGCACATGTCCTCAAGGGAGAGAGGGACCCAAGAGGAAAAGGAGGGTGTATTTCTTGGAGTGTACGCGAAAAACCCTGCCAACGGTGAGCTGATTCCCGTATGGACCGCCAACTATGTGCTCTATGAGTATGGCACTGGGGCGATCATGTGCGTGCCCGCCCACGACCAAAGGGACTATGAGTTTGCCCAAAAGTACAACCTTCCCATAAAGGTGGTAGTCAAACCCAAAGACTCAGAATTGCCAGAGGGCAAAGCCTACAAAGATCCTGGTATTCTCATAAACTCCGGACCCTTTGACGGAATGGACTCGGAGAGGGCAAAAGTGGAGATAACCCAGTGGCTAAAGGAGAAGGGTCTGGCGGACTTCAAAATCACATACAGGCTGAGGGATTGGAACATATCCCGCCAAAGATACTGGGGTACACCCATTCCCATAATTTACTGTCCAAGCTGTGGCACTGTGCCAGTGCCAGAGGATCAACTCCCTGTTTTACTGCCCGAAAAGGTGGAGATCACCGGACATGGAAATCCTTTAGAGAAGGTGGAGGATTGGGTAAATACCACCTGTCCCAAGTGCGGAGGGCCCGCCAAAAGGGAAACGGACACCATGGACACCTTCTTTGATTCTTCTTGGTATTTCCTGCGTTACTGCGATCCGAAGAACGACAAACTGCCCTTTGACCCCAAGAAGGTGGAAAGCTGGATGCCAGTGGATTACTACATAGGTGGCATAGAGCATGCGGTTTTGCACCTTCTGTATGCCCGGTTCTTCCAGAAGTTTCTCTTTGACCTGGGGCTTGTGAAGGACTCAGAACCCTTTGAAAGGCTTATCACCCAAGGTATGGTTCTGAAAAGGTGGGTAAGCATTGAGAAGTTCTTGGAGTATCTGGGGCTGAGTTTGGAGGACCCTGTGGAACTTTTGAGGGCTAAAATTTCTGAGCTTACTCCTTGATAATTATCATTGCTACCTTTTGTTTTTTCCCTAAAATAAAATCCATCAAAGTAAGGAGGTGTAAGCCATGTTTGAATACAGCGAAAAAGTATTAGATCACTTTTTGAACCCAAGGAATGTGGGTGTTTTGGAAGATGCCAACGGCATTGGGCAGTGTGGAAACCCCGCCTGCGGAGACGCCATGCTATTTACCATAAAGGTAAACCCAGAGACAGATGTTATAGAGGATGTGAGGTTTAAAACCTTCGGCTGTGGCTCCGCTATAGCGGTTTCTTCTATGCTTACAGAGATGGTCAAAGGCAAGACCATAGACTATGCCCTCAACCTAACCTACAAGGACATCTTTGAAGAGCTGGGCGGACTTCCTCCTCAAAAGATCCATTGCACCAACTTGGGCTTGGAAACCCTGCATGTGGCCATCAAGGATTACCTCATAAAGCAGGGTAGGCTTGAAGAGGCGGAAAAGATTCCCGACTGCTACGAAGAGCAAGAGGAAGAAAAGACCGAGTTTGAGTTCCTATCCCTATGAGCCAGATAAAGGCTTTAGCACTGCTTTCGGGTGGATTAGATAGCACACTGGCAATAAAGTTAGTGCAGGAGCAGGGTATTTTTGTCCACGCCCTGCACTTTTACACGGGCTTTTGTATAACTGAGCACAAGAGAAGGTTGGGAATAAAAAAAGAGGACGGTTCCCAGCATATGAACCCAGCCCTAAAGGCTGCGGCGCAGTTGGGCGTGCCCGTTGAAATTGTAGATATATCTGAAGAGTACTTTAATGTACTGCTGAAGCCAAAGTACGGCTACGGTAAAAACGTAAATCCGTGCATAGACTGCCGGATAATGATGCTGAGAAAGGCAAAGGAAATAATGGACAGGGAGGGCTATCACTTTGTGATCACCGGGGAAGTGGTGGGTCAAAGACCCATGAGCCAGAGGCTACCCATACTAAAGCTTATAGAAAAAGAGGCGGGTTTGGAAGGCTATGTCCTCAGACCTTTATCCGCTAAGCTACTTCCACCAACGGTGCCGGAAAAGATGGGTTGGGTAGACCGGGAGAAACTACTGGACATAAAGGGAAGAGGCAGGAAGGTGCAAATAAACCTTGCAAAAAAGTATGGCATAGATTACGAACAGCCCGCTGGAGGATGTTGCTACCTAACAGACCCCAACTATGCCTTAAAGTTTAAAGAGACCTTGGAGAGGGAGGGCTCCATAACAAGGGAAGACCTTGTCCTTTTATCTGTGGGAAGGCACCTAAGACTTCCCTCCGGCGTCAAGCTTGTGGTAGCAAGGAACGAGGGAGAGGTTAATTTTCTGAGTGGTTTTAAAAACCGTTATGGCTATGCCCAGAGAAAGGACCAACAGGGCACCCTTGTTATAATTAAAGGAGTGCCAAAGGAGGAAGAGTACCCCCTAATAGCGGGCGTGGTCTGCAGGTACTCAAAGAGGGAACCTGCAGAGGTGATAATAAAGGTAAAAGACGAGGAAAAGGTGATACTAGGGGAGCCTTTGGGGGATGAGATCTTAGAAAGCTTTAAAATACTTAAAGGAGCGTCCCATGGAGTTGGATAAGATAAAGCCCGATGTGGTTCACGATGTGGTGGGAACCTTTTGCCCTGTGCCCATAGCGGAAACCTCTAAAATGATCAAACAGATGCAAATAGGGCAGATTTTAGAGTTGATAGCGGATGACCCGGGCGTGGTGGAGGACATTCCCGCCTGGTGCAAGGCTACAGGGCAAGAGTTCTTGGGCATGTACGAAGAAGACGGCGAGTTTCATCTTTTTGTCAGAAAAGTAAAAGAACTATGAGGGAGAGGATCACCTTAGACATAAACCTTAGAGAACTTTTGGAGAGATATCCGGAGACTAAGGAAATACTGTGGGATTATGGACTTGGCAAGTTGGAAGAGGAAGACCTTCTTGACATAGTGGCAGACAAGCTAACCCTAAAGGGCTTTTTTAGGTTGATGGAGTTGGATGAGGAAGATCAGGGAAAACTCTGGATGAAAATCCAAAATTTAATTAGAGAGTTGGAGGACCCATCATGGAAAGAGAAAAGCTAAAAGAAGTTGAACTGGTCCTTGAAAAAATCAGACCAGCCCTGAAGGAACATCACGGAAACCTGAAGGTTGTGGACATCAAAGAGGGTGAGGTGTATTTACAGTTTGAGGGTGGATGCACCGACTGTCCCATAGTGGATGTTAGCGTGAAGGAAGTGGTGGACATTGCCCTCAAGGGCAATCTAGACTGGGTAAAGAAGGTGGAAATCTCCGTTCCCAAGCACAATCTTTTATGAAAATCTCCGGAAGGACCGCCCTCTACGGCGTCGTCGGATATCCCATAAGCCATTCCCTTTCTCCTGTCTTTCAAAACAGAGTCTTTGAGCATCTGGGTTTAAACGCGGTGTATGTTCCCTTTGAGGTAAAACCCGAGGACCTAAAGACTGCCCTTGAAGGGCTAAAAGCACTGGGAATAAAAGGAGTGAATGTTACTATCCCACACAAGGAGAAGGTCCTTGAGCTCGTTGATTACGCAGACGAGCATGCCAAAAATATTGGGGCGGTAAATACGGTCAAGTTTGGAGAAAGAACAGAGGGCTACAACACTGACTGGATTGGTTTTTTAAAAAGCCTTAAAGAGATTCTCCCAGAGCTAAAGGGTAAAAAGGTTTTAGTTTTGGGGGCTGGTGGTTCTGCCCGGGCGGTGCTCTATGCCCTAAAGCAAGAGGAAGCGCAAGTCTTTTTGTGGAACAGAACAAAGGAAAAGGCTAAACTGCTCTCCCAAAGCTTTGGGGTGGATGTGGTGGAATCACCAGAGGAGGTTGTGCCAAACGCAGACCTAATAGTAAACACCACTTCGGTGGGCTTGACGGAAGACTATATGCTCTTTGATTACTCCCTCATAAGAGAGGGGCAAGTGGTCTTTGAACTGCTCTACAACAGACAAACCCTTCTAAAGGAGTGGGCGGAAAAAAGGGGAGCTATATACTCAGACGGTTTGAAGATGCTCGTATATCAGGGATTGGAGAGCTTTAGGCTGTGGACTGGCTGTGAGCCAAGCCCGAAGGTTGCCCTTCAAGTTCTTTCTGAGCATCTAAAACTAACTCTTTGAGAAGGGCTATGTAGGTGGGATGGTCCTGCAAAGTGGGAATTCTCACATACTCCTCCACCCCTAACTCTTTGGCAAGGTTGCCATACTGATGGTCAAGTTCGTAAAGGGTTTCCGAGTGCTCGCAGGTAAAGGAAACGGGCACCACAACGATCCTTTTATGGCCAGCCCTTAAGACCTCCTCTAAAAGCCTTTGTGTCTCCGGATCCAGCCACTTAACGGGTCCAATCTTACTCTGATAACCCAAGGCGTACTTAACTCCGGGGAAATGTTCCATTATTAGCCTTACCGTTTCCTCCGTTTGATCCTTGTAGGGGTCTCCCCTCTCTATGACTTTTACCGGCAGGCTGTGGGCACTGAAGAGGAAAAAGTATTTTTCGGGCTCTTTTACCCTCTCTTTTATCCTCTCCACCATTGCCCTTATGTAAAGGGGATGGTTGTGATAAGAGTGGATTTTTACGACGGGAAGGTTCAAGCCAAGCCTTTTATAAACCCTTTCGAATTCATTAAAGGAAGAGCCGGTGGTGGTCTTGCTGTATTGGGGATACATAGGAAGGAGCACAAAAGCCTTTGCCCCTTCTTCTATAGATTCCTTTACTGCAGTTTCTATAAAGGGCTTCCAATACCTCATGGCGGGCTTTACAATGAAGTTCTCGGGCAGTATTTTTTGCAGGGCTTTTGCTTGGGCTTCTGTCTGTTCCCTCTGTGGAGATTTGCCTCCCATCAACTCGTAGTAGTGCCTTGTCTTTTTTGCCCTAAAGAGGGATATAAAAAAGGCTACAGGTTTTTGGATGGGTTTTGGTATTTCTACGATGTCGTGGTCCGAAAATAGATTGTATAAGAAGGGTCTGATGGCCTCTAAGGAGTCTGGTCCTCCCATGTTTAAAAGTAAAACCGCAATCTTTTCCATAGCTTTATTTTAGTTCCCTCAGGTCTATTTTACCCTCGTAGATTGCCTTTCCAACCACTACTCCTTCCACCAAACCGTAGAGTTTTTTCAGATCCTCAAGGCTTGCTACCCCACCGCTGGCGAGGAGTGGTTTTTTTGAAAGCCTTTTGAACTCCTCGTAGGGCTTTGGGTCCACACCCTCCAGGGTGCCATCCCTTTCCACCACCGTATAAAGATAGCCCCATATGGGCTTTGGATCCCACACTTTAGCCAAATCCTGAGGTGTATATGGACTCTCCTCCTTCCATCCACCTACGGAAACCTTTCCTCCCTTGCTATCCACCGAGAGTATCAACCTGCCGGGAAAGGCTGTTAACATCTCTTCAAAAAGCTGAGGGTTCTTGAGGGCTACAGTGCCAACCACAAAAAGGTTTATACCTTCTTCGTCAAGGATTTTCAGAGTTTCCATAGACCTTATGCCACCACCCACCTGAATGGTTCCAGAAAAGACCTTTCTTATGCTCCTTATCGCCTGTAGGTTCTTTGGCACGCCCCCAAAGGCACCGTCCAAATCCACAACATGGAGCCGAGAAAAACCGAGCCCTTCAAAGAACCTTGCTACCTCTTCTGGTTTCTCCGAATAGACCTTTGCTTGGTCTTCTTGTCCTCTGTGTAGCCTAACCAAGCGCCCTTCCTTTAGGTCAATGGCTGGAATCAAAAAGTCCTTCAAGTCAGCACCTCGGGTCTGCCTATGTAAAAGCCCTGAGCGTAATCCGCTCCAAGCTTTTTGGCAAGCTCAAAGTCCTCTGCCTTTTCCACATGCTCCATAGCCACCGCATAACCCAATTTCTTTAAGCCCTTTACAATCCACCTAAGCATGTTTCTCTCCTCCTTTAAAAAGAACCCATCTATTTTTACAATATCGGGCTTCGTCTTTAACAGCCTTTCAATGGACGAATTCTCAACGCCAAAATCATCCACCGCCACCTTGAAACCCAAAGCCCTTATGTTACTGACCACCTCTACTAATTCCTCAGTAGTAGCTGCGATTCTACTCTCTGGAATCTCTATCACTACATCCTCTGGAGGAATGCCAGCTTTTGTGAGCTCTTTTTTAAAGTCCTCAAGCTTTGCCTTACCCTTTGCCAAGTAATTGACAAAATAAGAGGGCATGTTAAAGAATAGCTTCCCACTGATCTTCCCTGCAAGCCAAGCGTTTATAGCTTTATCAAAGATTATTTCTTCAAAAACCGTTAAAAGGGAAAGTTCGTAAATCTGGTCTATAAAAGCCATAGCAGGAATGTGATCACCTTGGTCTTCTATACGTATTAAAACCTCGTAGCCTTCAATGGAATCTTTCTTAAGGTTTAGAATTGGTTGAAAGGCTGGCACCACCCTATTTTCCTCAATGGCAGAGACGAAATTCCATACGGTTATTTCCCTTTTCTTTCGTGTTCTAAAGCTTTCAAATGTTATTATCGGTTTATTTTTACCCTTTGCCTTTGCAGTTTGTTCTTCCAAAAGGTTTAAAAGTTCTTCGGGCGATGCTCCATCCTCTGGATAGCTACATAAAGTGATTGTTGCACTTACAGAATATCCTTCTACTTGTATATCCGCAAGCCTTTTTGCAAGGCTATCTGAAACTACCTTTGCTCCTTCTTTGTCTGTTTCCGGAAGTATTATAAGAAAACTTCCACCCTTATACTTTCCTGCTATATAACTCTTTCTTATGCTGTTAGCTATTGTATCCGCCACAAGCAAAAGCACCTTATTACCCACAAAGTAGCTCTTTTCTCTGTTTATTTGCCGTAGATTGTCAATATCAACGAGTATAAGCGAAAACTCTCTACCTTTTCTTTCGTGAAAGTAGAAGACTTTTTTTAAGATATCTTTCAGACACTGGGTATTTGGAATAAAGGTCTCTTTGTATAAGTCAAGCAGTGTCAAACATTCACGTGCCACGTAGATAAATTATAAGACAGGTTATAATTACTTCACAGGAGGTGAAGGATGCACAGGAGCCTTTTGGAAAGCCTTACCGTTCAAAAGGAGAGCCCAGAATACCTTCAGATAAGCATGGCTGCGGCCATGACCTTAGGGCTTGTGCCCGGGCAGTTTTACAGAAACACTAAGCTCAGTTGCATAAACACCCTTTTGACATATCCTTCTGGATGTCATGCTACGTGTGCCTACTGTGGGCTTCAAAAGGCAAGAGAAGTGGAGTATTCAAAGAAGAACTTCATAAGGGTTGAGTGGCCTACAGTTGCCTTGGATGAGATCATAGACAGGGCAGAAAAAGTAGGGCATGTGGAGAGGCTCTGTATAGCCCAGATCACCCACCTGAGGGCTATAAGGGACACCAAAGAGGTATTAGAAAGGGTTTTAAGGAAGCTTGGAGATAAGATATTTGTCTCTTTACTCATAAACGCCACGGGAACTACCTATCAGGATATACTGGATTATAAAAAGTTGGGTGCAGACACCGTTACCGTTGCCATAGACTGCGCGACGCCCGAGGTCTTTGAAAGGCTGAGGGGCAAACCCATGAACAGCCCTCACAAGTGGGAAACCTTCTGGAAGGTCTTAGAGTGGGCTTGTGAGGTTATGGGCGATGGCTACGTGGGATGTCATCTGATTGTGGGCTTGGGAGAAACAGAACAGGAGATGATAGAGACCATACAAAAGGTCAGGGATTTGGGAGCAAGGACGCACCTTTTCTCCTTCTGGCCAGAGGAAGGTTCTATGATGGAAAAAGAAAAGCCCTGCCCTGCACCTCAATACAGAAGGGTTCAGTTTGCAAGGTATCTAATAGACAACAAGATAGCCAGATATGAGGACATGAAGTTCAACGAAAAGGGTCAGGTTATAGACTTTGGCATTGACAAAGACACCTTTGAGGAACTCTTTTGGAGCGGAAGACCCTTCATGACCTCCGGCTGCAGAGGAAAGACCACAGAGGTTGCCTGCAACAGACCCTTCGGAGACAGCTCCCCCACGGATATAAGGAGCTATCCCTTCAAGCCAGAAAAGAGGGATTTGGAGCGTATCAGGAAACAGCTCTTTGACTATGAGATGACCACCAACTATCCAGACATACTTAATCCTAGCGTCTTTAGGTACCAATGAACTGGGAAAACTTGCTTACAGACTTGGGTTATGCGGGCTTTGCGGGCTTTGTGGTGGGCTTTGCGGTAAAAAAGCTCATAAACCTATTTCTCATGTTCGTCGGGCTCTACCTTCTTTCCCTTCTTTGGCTTCAGAGCAAGGGAATTATTGACATAAACTGGGAGCAGTTTTGGGTGCTCTTTAAATCCCTCTTTCACGGTGTTGATGCCTTTGTAAAAGGTGCCCTAAAGACCGTGGTCTTTTCGTCAGCCTTTGCGGGTGGGTTTTTCTTGGGCTTTAAGGCGGGCTGAGGGTTGGAAAGCATAGTCCTTTGCATCACCGGTGCCAGCGGGAGCATATACGGGCTCAGGCTTTTGGAGGTTCTGTACGAAAAGGGCTTTCAAATAGACCTCATAATATCCAGTGCGGGTGCTTTGGTGCTAAAGGAGGAGCTTGAGCTCTCCGTTAAGGACCTCCAAGAGAAGTTTCCCAAGGTAAGGTTTGTTTCTGAAAGGGCTGTGGGAGACAGAATAGCCAGCGGTTCTAGGCTCATCAAATATAAAGGTGTGGTGGTGGCACCCTGTTCTATGAGCACCCTTTCCTGCGTTGCTAACGGTATAAATCAAAACCTTATCCACCGGGTCTGTGAAACCGCCCTCAAGGAGAGGGTGCCCCTTGTCCTGCTCATAAGGGAGGCTCCCTACTCGGTCATCCACATAGAGAACATGCTACGGGTAGCAAGGGCGGGTGGCATAATCATCCCCGCAAGCCCCGCTTTTTATCACAAACCCAAAAGCGTGCAGGAAATGGTGGATTTTGTAGTAGGTAAGGTATTGGATGCCCTAAGGATAGAACACGAGCTTTTCAAAAGGTGGAAAAGTTAAAATAAGGGCGGGAGGGCTCCTATGGCGGAGATATTTTTTGTAGGACTTGGGGGGATGGGAAAAGGTTTGGGAAAGCGCTTAGCCCAAAGAGGGCATAAGGTGGGAGGCTACGACCCAAAGGAAGAAAACCGCAAGATTGCAAGCCAGTATTTTTTGACCTTTGACAGCCTTTCCAAGGTAAAGGACTTCTTTGAAGGCAGGAGGGTAGTTTGGATTATGGTTCCCCACTCTGCGGTGGATGATGTTTTAAGACAGCTTGAAGATTTTTTTGGAAGAGGGAGACATAGTCAAACATTCGGGAAAACCTCGGAGCTAAGGCAAAGATAATCTATGTGAATACAGAACTGCCCTTTAGGGACGCCTGCGTAGATTACTCCCGAAAGCTTCCCCAGGGCTTGGATGTGTGTTTGCTTGGCGTGGGAGAGGACGGACACACCGCATCCCTCTTTCCCAACTCCCCCTGCCTTACCATAACTCCAAAGGTTTGCACCTCCATTGCTCCAGATGGTACCCAAAGAGTTTCCTTGAGCTACCAATACCTAAACTCCTCCTGCGTGGTGGTCTTTGCCCTAAAGGGCGAAGAAAAAAGAAAGGTTTATGAAAAACTCCTCAAGGGCGAAGACATTCCCGCAAGCAAGGTAAAGGGAAAAAGGAAAACCTTTATAATATATTCAACTTGAGAAAAGTTCTCTCCTTTGCCCTCTATGATACAGGAGAAACCATCCTTGGTGCGATCATCTTTTCTACCTTTTATCCACTGTACATTACCAAGCATATAGACCCCAAGCTTTACTCTACCCTCTATGGCTTTGCCTTTTTTCTCTCCTTTCTTATGGCGGTCCCCCTTGCAAAGCTTGCAGACAGCAGGGCATACCGCAAGCGGTTTTTTGTTCTCTTTACCCTTTTGACCTCAGTCCTTGGCATTCTTCTTAGCTTTACCCTCCACATGCCCGCTTTGAACCTTTTTCTCTATCTTTTGATGGCGGTCTTTCACCAGCAGGCTATGGTCTTTTACAACTCACTGCTTGGTGGTTTTGAAAGCAAGGGAACTGCCTCCGGCGTGGGCGTTGCCTTTGGATACCTTGGCTCTGCCCTTAGCCTTCTCTTTCTGGCAGAATTTTTAAAGGTGCCGGAGGTCTTTTACCAAACCGCCCTAATTTTTCTCTTCCTCTCCCTGCCAGCCATCTTCCTTCTTCCAAACCTACCACAAAAAACCACCATAAGCCTACGAAAAGAGCTAAAGGACAAAAAGTTTTTGCTTTTAGTCCTTGCCATTCTTAGCCTGACAGAAGTGGCAAACACGTTAATTGCTATGATGGGCATATACCTAAAGCACGCCTATGGCTTGGAGGAGCGGGAAATATACAAAGTGATCGGGCTTTCTGCCTTGGGTGGTGTCTTAGGTGGACTGCTCTTTGGCAAACTAACGGACAGACTAAGGGCACGGCGTCTATTTCCCCTGGGCTTCATCCTTTGGTCTTTGTTTTTGATTGTTTTATATTCAACACCAAGGGAACTGCTACTCTTTGTAGGCTTTTTAGGTGGTCTTTCACTCTCTCACCTTTGGACTACCTCAAGGGTTCTACTTTTGGAGCTCTTCCCCTTGGAAACTGTCTCCCTTCGTATGTCCTTTCTTTCTCTGAGCGAGCGCATAGCATCCACCACCGGGCTTTGGGTCTGGAGCCTTTTTATGCTCCTGACGGGCAACGACTACAAACTCTCCGCCCTTTTGATGGTTGTCTTTCCTGTGGTTGGGATACTCTTTTATTTGTTCTCAAGGAGATAGCATTCCCACCTTGGCGGGTTGAGACTGACACTACAGCCAAGGGAAGAAAGGTCATAGATCTTAAAGTGCTTGGGCTGATCGGGCGTATGCACAAAAATAAAGGTAGTAGTTTGCGGAATGTGTTTGTTGCCCTCCTTCCAGCCCTTTATTAGCAAAAAGATCTCCCTCAGTTTTTCCTTTGCCTGCCCTAAATCTAACTCTGTTTGTGTGGAGTGCTCCACAAACACCCACCTTCCCTCGGGCATTCCTGCCAAAAGCTCCAAAGCCCGGTCTTCTGATGGAATGCCATAAAAACGCATGCTTTTATTTTAAACCCTCGCCTCATAGATTTTTCCATAGGTTCGGGTATAATTTTAATCAGACATGGAAATTTTCGTGCTTGATACAAGCGTATTTACAAACCCGGATGTTTATTCTCAGTTTGAAAGGGATCAGATGGGTGCCATAGAGAACTTTCTCTCTTTGGCTTATCACTCAAAGGCTCAGTTTTATATGCCCCTTTCGGTTTATGAAGAGTTCAACAAGATGGTCTCCCTTGGAGAGCTAAAGCCCAAGTTTGAGTTGGTGGTGCGAATACGTTCCCCAAGGAGATATAACCTTATGATCCCGGCGGAGTTTTTGTATGAGTTCATAGAGGAGGTCAGATACAGAATAAACAAGGGCTTGAGGGTGGCAGAAGAGCACACAAGAGAGGCAGGAAGGCTAACAGAAACCGAAACGGGTAAAGTAATAACCAAACTCAGGGAAAAATACAGAGAAGCCCTGAGGGTGGGCATAATAGACAGCAAGGAGGATGCGGATGTTTTACTCCTCGCTTACGAACTGGACGCCATCCTGATAACGGGAGATGAAGGACTGCATCGGTGGGCAGACCGGGTGGGCATAAAGCTTATAGATCCAAAGAGTTTTAGATACATACTGGAGAGCTTGGCAGGGATTAGGTGATAACCATCATATTGCATTCTATGAAAGGACTATTATCTTTTCTTTATAGAATAAAACCTTTAAGGAGGTAAGTCATGCAAAACGTAACTTACAACTTTTTTGCCACCGAAAGGGCTGTTCAGGAGGTAACACGCATAGCAAAGGAAAACAACATAGAGGAGCCCATCCTCAGGATAAGGGTTGTTCCCGGCGGATGCTCTGGCTTTCAGTATGCCATGGGCTTTGACGACACCATAGAAGAAACAGACTTCGTCTTTGAATACCCCGGGCTCAAGATAGCCATAGACCAATTCTCCATGCCCTATGTAAATAACGCAGAGCTGGACTATGTTATGGACTTTATGGGCGGTGGATTCACCATCAGGAACCCCAACGTAACAGGAACCTGCGGTTGCGGAAACAGCTTCTCCTGCGGATAAAACTATCTTTCCCCCCTTTGGGGGGCTTCCTGAATAATAACTTCAATCCTTTCCGGCTCCACTTTATCCACAAGCACTAAGAATTTATAAGGGTTCCTTACATCCACCTTTAACAAATACCTTCCGGTGTTTAAACCTCTAACATCCACAAAGGGCTGTAGGTTTTCTAAGGCACTCTCTGAAACGAGCCTTTCCACAAAGCTAACCTTCATCCTGACCTTTTTTCTTGATAGCTTGTAGACATAGTTGTTTTGGGCGTTTTTCAGCTCTACCTCTTTTTCCACAGATAGGCTTGCCCTCGTTCCAAAGTTTACCGCAGACCACAGTAAAAAGCCCACAATTAGGGATACGACTTTGTATTGAATATCTTCAAAAAGAAATTTCCTTAGCATGTGAGCCTTTCTAAGTCTCGGAAGAAAGTAGGGTATGAAACTGCCACGCACTCTGGATCGTCTATTTGGGTTTCTCCCTCTGCAGTAAGCCCAGCGATGGTGAAGCTCATGGCTATTCTGTGGTCTCCGTAGGTTTTTATGAGGGCACCTCGTAAGGGAGTTCCCCCCTCAATAGAAAAGCCATCCTCATACTCCTCCACCTTGGCACCCATCCTTCTTAGGTTCTCCACGATTGCCTTTATACGGTCGCTCTCTTTTACCCTAAGCTCTCCCGCTCCTCTAACAGTAGAAACACCCTGTGCGTGGGCCATAACTACCGCAAGTATAGGGATTTCGTCAATAAGGCTTGGCACCTCTTCAGGATGAACATCCACCGCCTTTAGCCCTCCCGAGTATTTGACGTACACATCTGCAACGGGCTCGCCGGATATTTCCCTCAGGTTTTCATACTGCACATGGGCACCCATCTCTCTTAGCTTTCTAAAAAAGCCATCCCTTGTAGGATTTACAAGGACATCTTTAAGCAAAATCTCGCTACCTTCCAATAGGACCGCGCCCGCAGTGAAAAAGGCGGCGGAGGATGGGTCCGCGGGACAAAGGATCTCCGTAGCCTTCAAGGTCTGCCCTCCCTCCAGCTTTACAACCCTGCCATCCTTTCCATCGTAGGAGATGAGCTTTACACCCATTGCAGAAAGTAGCCTTTCAGTGTGGTCCCGAGAGAGGTAGGGCTCATACACCTCTGTAATACCCTCTGCCCTTAACCCAGCCAAAAGCACGCAGGATTTTACCTGAGCAGATGCCTTTTTGTTAAAGAGGGATATACCCTTTAGCGCTCCGCCCCTTATGGCAATGGGTAGCTTGTCTCCCCCTTCTCTGCCATCTAAGTGGGCACCCATCCTTCTTAGAGGTTCCACCACCCTGAGCATGGGTCTTCTTCTCAAGCTTTGGTCTCCCGTGAGGACCGCAAAAAATCTTTGAGTAGCCAAGACGCCGAGCATGAGCCGGGCTGTGGTGCCCGAGTTCTTTGCGTCAAGGACCCTTTGAGGTTCCGAAAGCTCAAAGTTTGAACCCTTTATCCTTAAAGTACCATTTTTATGCCGGACTTTAACACCCAAAGCTCTTATTATGTTAAGGGTTGCCAAAGTGTCTTTGGACAAGAGCCACTCCTGAACATAGCTTTCTCCCTCCGCCAAAGCTGGCAGTATAACCGCCCTGTGGGAAATGGATTTGTCAGAGGGAACCCTTAGCTCACCTTTTAGGCACCGACCTTTCCTTACGCTTTTCACTTAAAAGATTATCTTACATCCTTTGTTATAGGTCAAGAAGAAAGAATTAAATCACTCTAAACTCCCTAAAGCAGAGGTGGGCGGTGTAGTGTTTTTTTATGCGGATAGATAACTCACTGTCCATCCTTTGGGCGTGCCTCTGCAAAAGCTTTAGCCCCAAGCCCATGCCTCCTTTTGCATTTTCCACAAAGTCATTTCTCACGCTGAAGAGCACTCGGTCCTTGCCCACGGAGACCCTCAGATGGACAAAGCTCTTTGAATACTTTATGGCGTTGCTGAGGAGGTTATAAAGCACGTCCTCCAGAATTCGTTCGTCCGTATGCAGGTAAAGATCTTTTCCTTTTCTGAAGATAAACTTTTTTTCCTTTATCTCATCCTCAAAAAAGCTAAGCACATTCTCCAGAACACTCCAGAAATCCACCCAAACCTTAACAGGCTTTAGTTCTTCCTCCGATAGCCTGAGGATCAAGCTAACGTCCTTTTCAAGCCTCTTTATACTCCTTTGCATCCTACCCAAGGCTTGAGGAGAGTTGGTTTTTTGCAAAAGGTTAAGGTTTGTCTTTTGAACCGCCAGAAAGTTCCCAAGCTTGTGGCTTATGGACTTTATTAAAAACCTGCCAAACTCCCTGCCCTCTTCCACGTCTTTCCAAAGCCTGTCCAAAGCCAACTGATAGACCAAAATCAAAGAAAAGATCAGCAAAAACTGAAAAAAGAATAATCTCTTTAGGCTCGGCTTTATGCTCTCCTTTAAATACTCTTCCCTCACAGCCACATAGACATTTTTAGAAGGGTCGGAAGGGTCCCTAAAGGAAAAGGAAAAGCCCGTTGTAATTTCCTCGGAGACAAGGAAGTATTCATCTCCCCTATGGTTTTTGCTTATGGTGTAAAGAAGATAATGGGAGTATGCCCTAAAGTAGATGCCTTCCTCTACTGTTCTTTTTAGTTCAAAGAACACAAGAATGTTCAAGGCTATAAAGCCGACGGTGATCAGGGAAAGAAAAATTAGCATAAGCTTTAGCCTTTCACCCAACCCGGTATCCCCTTCCCTTCATGGTCTTTATAAACCCCTCCGGTAGCAACTTTCTAAGGTTCTTTATGCGTGCCCTTACTACATCTTCCCCCACCGGTTCGTCACCCCATGCATAGTTAAGGATCTCTTCGTGGGAGACAAAGCGTCCCCTGTTTTCCACCAAAAACTTCAAAACAAGCCAGTCCTTTTTGCTCAAAGAAATTGGCTTTCCCTTCACCTTTACCATCTCTTTGCTAAAGCAGACCTCCACTTCGTCAATAACCACCACATCCTGCGGGTTCTTCCTTCTGTATAGGGCTTTTAGCCTCAAGGTCAGCTCCTCCATCTCAAAGGGCTTTGTTAGATAGTCATCCGCCCCAAGCTCAAAACAGGTGCGTTTGTCTTCAAGCCTTTGCTTGGCGGTAAGAACAAGGATGGAAGTTTCTTTGTCCTTTTCTCTGATAGCCTTTATAAGCTCCTCACCCCCTATGTGTGGCATCATCAGGTCAAGGACGATCACATCGTAGCGGGATACCTCCAAGAGGTCCATAACCTCCCTTGGGTCATACACCCAATCTGTAATAAATCCCTCCGACTGCAAGTACTCTGTTAGACTCTCCCCCAAAAGCCGGTCATCTTCCACCAAAAGCACCTTCATAGCAAAAGCTCAAGGGCTTCTTTTATGTGGGAAACTGCGTATATTTCCATATCATCCATCTCAAGGATGTTGCCCTTTGGAACCATTGCCCTTTTAAAGCCAAAGCGTTTGCCCTCTTTTAGTCTCATCTCCGGAAAATGCACCGCCCTGACCTCTCCACCCAAGCCCAGCTCTCCAAAGACCACCACATCCCCCAGCTCTTTTCCTTTCACGGAGGATGCTATGGCTAAGGCTACTGCCAGGTCCCCCGCAGGCTCCACGATCTGCATACCCCCCACCACGTTCACAAAGACATCCTTATCCCTTGTGAATATTTTAGCCTCCTTCTCAAGGACCGCAAGGATGAGGGCAAGGCGGTTTATGTCATAGCCCTGAGTTCTTCTCTGGGGTGTTGTGTACAGGGCGTCTATGACTAAGGCTTGCACCTCCAAAAGCACCGGCTTGTTGCCCTCCGTATGAGGAAATACCACACTGCCCGGGCTTGCCCTTCTCTCTTGCAAAAATAGGGCTGAGGGCTCGGGCACCTCCTCCAATCCCCTTTCCGTCATCTTAAAAACTACCATCTCCCCACTTGCACCAAAGCGATTCTTAACTACTTTTAAAACTCGGTAAAAGCTGAACCTTTCTCCTTCAAAATAAAGGACTGTATCCACCAGATGTTCCAGAACCTTCGGACCTGCAATGCTTCCCTCCTTGGTGATCTGTCCTACTATGAACAGTGGGATGTCCCTTCTTTTGCAGAACTCTGCCAGCTTGTATGCACACTCTCTAACCTGTGCCACTGAACCGGGTGCAGATTCCAACTGGGAAGAATGAATGGTCTGTATAGAATCCACCACCAAAAGGCTTGGCTTTAGTTCTTGGATGGTTTCCAAAATATACTCAAGCTCAGTCTCGGGCAAAAGGTAGAGGTTTTCCCCTTCCACCTTAAGCCTTTTTGCCCTCGTTCCTATTTGACTGCCTGACTCTTCCCCAGATACATACAGCACCTTTCCGTAAGCCTTTGAGTATTTTTCCGCCAACTGCAAAAGCAGGGTAGATTTTCCTATGCCTGGCTCCCCTGCGATCAGCAAAACCTGTCCCTTTACAAGCCCTCCACCCAAGGCTAAGTCCATCTGCTCAAAGCCCGTAGATAGCCTCTTTAGGTCCTCCTCCACCCACATAGGCAAGGGCTTGTAGGTCATGGCAGGACCAAGGGTCTTGGTGGCAACCCTTTCCCTCTCTTCCACCATACTGTTCCAAGCACCGCAAGAAGGACACCTTCCAAACCACTTGGTGGAAGAGTATCCGCACTCCTGACAGACAAAGACTGTCTTTTCCTTCTTCATCCCCCTAGCTTAAGCATCTCCACTTTTTTGGGTTTTATGCCCTTTTCCAAAAGCTCAAGCCTTTCTTCTGAATACCTGTCCTTTCTTTTTTCCCAAAGGGCCACTATAAAGTCCCTTATTTCCTCGTCCCTTGCACCACCCCTTAGAAGGCTCTTCAGATCATAGCCGTCGCTTGCAAAAAGGCATGTGAAAAGCTTGCCATCTGCGGTTAGCCTTAAACGATTGCACTCTCCACAGAAGGGCTGTGTTACAGACGCTATTATCCCAAACTTGTAGCCATCCTCCAGCATAAACCTCTCCGCAGTTTCTCCCCTCTTTCGCCTTCCGATAGGTTTTACTTTGTACCTTTGGGAGATGGCGTTGATAATATCCTTGGCAGAAAAGACCCGTTCAAGGGACCATCCGTTTAAAGTTCCCACATCCATAAACTCTATAAACCTAACCTCCACCCCCAAGGGTCTGAAAAACTCTACAAAGTCTAAAATTTCATCGTCGTTTATATCCCTCACCACGCACACATTGACCTTGACCAAAAGTCCAAGCTCCAAGCTCCTGTGTATGCCCTCTAAAATCTGACCCACTTTAACATCCCTTCCCACAAGCTTAGAAAGGGTCTGGTCCCTCAAAGAAGGAAGGCTCACAGTTACTCTCTTTAACCCTGCCAAAGCTAAATCTTGGAGCTTGTCCTTTAGCAAAAAGCCGTTGGTGGTAAGAGCTATGTCTTCCACCTCTTGGCTTATGAGGGCTACTAATTTTTCTAAATGCCTTCTGAGAAGTGGCTCTCCGCCGGTAAGCCTTACCTTTTTAACCCCAAGTCCTTTGACTATACGCACCACCCTTGCAATCTCTTCAAAGCTCAGAATTTCTTCCCTTTTGAAGAACTCATAATGTTCCCCCTCTGGCATACAAAACCAACATCTAAAGTTGCACCGGTCTGTTACCGATACTCGCAGGTCCTTTAGCTCTCTTCCAAGTTGGTCTATGGGCATTCTTTAAAATTTAAACCTCGTCGGAAAATATCACCTCCGGTGGAGGGACCTCTATAATCCCCCTTTGGTAGCCAAGGCTCAAAAGTAGCCTCACCGCCCTCCTGCCATCCTCTCCGTAATCTATTGTCCTCTCATTCACATACATGCTTACAAATTTTTTTGTTTTTTCTGTGTCTTCTTTTATGTCCCTTGCGTACTCCCTTGCGTATTTTAGGGCTTCCTCCGGGTGGGACAAGGCATACTCTACGCTCTTTCTCATAAGCCTTTCTATCTTTTTGATGATCTCCTTTCCCAAGTCCTTCCTAACCACATTGCCACCCAAGGGCAAAGGCAAACCAAAGCTTTCCTTCCACCACTCACCCAAATCAACCACCTTGCTTAGTCCCTTATCTTTGTAGCTCAGTTGTCCTTCGTGGATCACCAAGCCCGCCTTTACCTCCCCCGAAAGCACTGCGTCAAGCACTTTGTCAAAGGGCATAACCACCGGCTCAAAGTTCAGTTCATAAAGCTTTAAAACCAAGTAGGCGGTGGTCAATTTCCCCGGCACTGCGACCCTTTCCCCCTTCAAGCTCTTTAACTCCTCCTTTGCCACAACCAAGGGACCGTAGCCATCCCCCACACTACCACCGCTCGGAAGCACTAAGTATTTGTCTGCTATGTATGGGTATGCATGAAAAGAAACCGCAGAAACTTCGTAGGTCCCCTCCAGGGCACGTTGATTGAGGGTTTCAATATCTGCCAAAACGTGCTCTATCTCTAAACCTTCCGTGTCTATGACCCCCGCAGTGAGAGGATAGAACATAAAAGCATCGTCTGAATCTGGGCTATGGGCAATCCTAATACGCACAAGAAAAATTATAATCCCTTGCTACCTTTTGCGTTATAGCAAAAATCAGCTTACAGCAAAGTTATCCGCTTTCCTCTTTCATAAACTGCCCTAACTGCCCTCTCTTTTTCCGCATCCTTCCTGTACTTATCCACAAAGAACATCTCTCCTACAGCCCTATCCCTTGTAAGCGTAAGGACCGAGTAGCCCCATATTTTATGCTCTAGATACTTAGTCCAAGGGTTTTGGTTCTTTTCCGCTTGGGCAAACTCCACGTGGTTTGACACGCCGTAATCTTTCCACCAGGTGGTCTCTGCAGCACTGATGGAGGAAATGGCTGGCGTCATAAACTCCATACCAAGAACCTTTTGATAGTCTCCTTCAAACTTGTCTGGGACCTCTGCCACCAGCCCCGCATGCCTGTCCCCCGTTATGATAACCAGATTGTTTATAGCCTTTGACTCTAAAAACCTGAGGATCTCCTCCCTCTCTCCTGCGTAGCCATCCCAAGCATCCAAAGAACCAAAGAGTCCGTTGACCCTACCCTGAACAAACTGAACCTCGTTTGCCCAAACTTTCCAGTGGTAGCCTTTTTCTTCCAGCTTTCTGAAAAACCAAGCCTTTTGTTCCTTTCCCAGCATGGAGGTTTTTCTCTGTTCGGGACAGCCTGGGTCCGCATACCTCCTATTACAAGGTTGAGGTGTCCTGTAGGACCTCTCGTCGGTGCATATCAAGTGAAGAAGGTCTCCTACCTTGAAGTCCCTGTATATGGTTATCCACTTTAATGGATCCCTTGAGTTTAGGTCTAACTTTACCTTGGCGGGTGTGTAGGCAAGCCATGCCTGTATGGCTATCCTCCTTAGTGCCAAACTCTGGGCTTTTTTCCTGTAAAAGGGATGTCCGGGCAACAGGTAGTAGCCTCCCTCGTAGTCATAGGAGTAATCGTTGGCGTACTCGTGGTCATCCCAGATGTATATAAAAGGATGCATGGCACGGGCAAGCTGATAGTCCTTATCAGAAAGATAGGTTCTGTAAAGGTAAAGGTAGTCCTCTAAGGTGAGGGCTATTTTCCCACCGGAGGGAAGGTTCAGATCCCTTCCGGGCACCCTAGGCGGTCCGTAGATTTTCTCGTAAATTTGGTCTCCCAGATGCACCACAAAACCTACGTCCTCTTGAGAAAGGTGCCTAAAGGCGGAGAAGTAGCCGTCCGCATAGTTTTGGCAGACAACAAAGGCAAACCTAAACTCCTCCGGGCTTTCTACGGGCAGTGTTTTGAACCTTCCCGTCAAAGATGGAACATCTGCATACACAAAGCGGTAGTAGTAGGTGCCCCCTGGCTTTAACCCATCTATGGTAAGCCTTACTGTGTAGTCCCCTGAGGGGTTTATTCTGTCTGCAGGCACACGAACTTGGACCACTTCCGAAAAGTCAGGCTTTGTGGATATCTCAAGCACCAGGTCCCTTTTCATACTTTCGTGCACCTTCGGCTCAATCCGCGTCCATAACACTATGCTGTCCTGAGTAGGGTCTCCGCTTGCAACGCCCTGAGGAAAGACTTCGGGTGTGTCGCTGGCAAAGGCTTCCAAGTTCCTGGCAAGCAAGTACAGCAGGGGGACGCTTACGAACTCTCTTCTTGTAAGCATGTCTTTACCTCCTTAGCTGGTACTCTACTTCCACCCTCAGGTTGACGGGCTTTCCATCTGGGGGAGGAGGAAACTTTAGACTCCTTATGAGCCTGAGGGTTTCGTTGTCTATAGAAGGGCTTCCGCTGGAGCTTGCAAGCCTTACATTGACGGGATTTCCAGATTCATCTATGGTAAAGCTAACCACTACTGTGCCCTCCTCTCCCCTTCTCTTTGCCTCTTCTGGGTAGCGTTTTTCGGACTCTATTATAACCTTCACCAGGGCAAAGTATCCGCTTAGTTGGTCTGCAGGAGGGGACGAGGTGGACTTTTTTTCTTGAACCTGCGGTGGGCTTTCCACCCTTTCGCGAGGAGCTACCTCCTGTCTTTGAGCCTCTCCACTGTGAGGAGCTTCCACCTGCCCGTGAGCCTCTCCACCGATTATCCCTTTCTCCTCCCTTGGAGTTTCTCTTGTGCCTACCTCCTGAGTGGTCAAAGGTTTAACCTCCTGCGCCACTGGTCTCTCTTGGACTGGGGTCTCTCTCTTTGGCTCTTCTTTTAACTTTTGCTCCTGCGCTTTCGGTGGCCGTTGTGGGAGTTTTTCTTGAGTTTTTCTTTCTATCTTTTCCCTCTTTGGTTCCCGCTGTGTTCTTCTTTCAACCCTTTGCTGTTGAGGTGGGCTTTGAGGCTTTTGCTCCAGAATGGGGAGGCTTATCACCTCCACCACCTGCTGAGGAGTTTCTGGCAAAGAGTAAAGGGTGAGCCTTGAGAAGAGGAACACTACCGCCACAGCTGAAAAGGAAGAAAAAACAAAAGAACTAAAAAGGGTAAATAACCTCTCCCTTTTTAGCTCTGCATTCATTTTCTCTCACCCGCTATGGCAATCTTGGAGATGCCCTCCTCCTTTAATACATCTATTACATTCATAAGGTGCTGAGCCTTTGCATCTCTGTCTGCCACTATAACCACCACCAGTTGATCCTTTTGAGTTATACCCTTTAGGTGGGACTTTAGGGCTTGAATGCCCTTTCCTACCTTCTCGGTTTCTACGTCTCCGTCCTTGCTTATGTAAACCTTAAGGGGCTCTTTCAGTTGGGCGGTTTCAAGGGTAGAGGAGGTGGGAAGATTTAGGTTTTGAAAGAGCATGGGAAAGACGTTCAGAGTGTAGAGAATAAAGAAGGTGAGCAAAAAGAGCATTATGTCTATCATTGGGATTATTTGTATCTCTTCCTTTTCTTGCTCGGGTTCCTCAAGCATTGACAGAAGTCTTTGTCTCTTCATACTCTTCCTCCAAAAGCTTGATCTTTAGCTCTTCTTTTATCTGATGGTGCTTTGAGATGAAGAACTTATACCACAGATAAAACCAAAGGGACATGGCTATACCCACCGCGGTAGCCACCAGCGCCAAGCCTATGGCACCGCTTATCTCACCCGCACCCGCCACTCCCTTCCTTCCCAATTCCACAAAAGCCATTATTAAGCCTATTACCGTTCCCAAAAGCCCCAGGAGAGGGGAGGTGGTGGCAGAAAAGTCCAAAAACCAAAGACCCTTTTTAAAGTCTAAGAGCCAACGCATTAAATCCACAGGTTCTGTGTTTGGCTTTTTTCTCAGGCTCAACAGCTTCAAAAACACTATGTAGTTTCCGTAGAAAAAGACAAGGAACATCAGTATAAAGACCGCTATCTTTACCGTTTGCATACTTAAAACCTCCCGCTAAGCCCTACAGAGATGGTGAAGGGTGCTCCCGCATAGTAGGTTCCGGAAGTGGTTCCGGGAGATATCCTTCCCACATACTTCTTATCCGTTAAATTCACCACATCCACGAAGAGGTCTATGCCCTTGTATACCTTCCTTTGCACGTTAAGATTTACCAGAGTGTATGAAGATACCTTTTCCGTGTTGATAAGGTTTCCGTACCTTGAGCCAATGTACTCCACGCTTGGACTTATTCTAAAGCCCATTAGTTCCAACCTACCGCCAAGCTTCGCCATGTATTCGGGAGTGTCTGGCACTGTTTTGTCCTTTATTTCAACAGGTGGATTTACATCGTAGTTTTTTTCTTCCTTAAACTTGGCTTTGTTGTAGGAGAAGGATGCATAAATGCTTACGCTACTTACAGGCACAATACCCAGTTCCAGCTCCGCACCATAAGCATCCACCTTTCCTGCGTTCCTAACGTATATGAGGTTTGGGTCTTTGGGGTCCGCAATGCGTATAATCCTGTTTTTGTATTTCACATAGTACACAGAAGGTGCTATGTAGAACTTATCAAAGTCAAACCTTAAGCCCAAGTCGTAGTTGTCCGCCTCTTCTGGCTTTAGCTGGTCCGCCACAAACTGTGCAGAGACGCTTGAGGGTATCGTGCCTAAAAAGTTCTGGGGCGCCCTAAAGTTCTTGGCATAGGCAAAATAACCGTAGGCGAAGTTTGTAAATTGGTAACCAACTCCAAAGCTGGGAAGTGTCTTTCTGTAGGTCTTTTCGTAAGACTTACTTGGATCCAAAGTTAGTCTCGGATCATCATAAACGCCGTCTTCTGGGTAATAAGGGAGTCCTGTAGTTCGGTAACTTTTAAAGTTTCTCTTTACGCTTTCAAATCTTACTCCGAGGTTGATGTCCATTTTGCCCAAAAGCCCTTTGGATTCAAAGAATAAATAAGGTGTGTTTGTGATGGTCTTTGTGCGTTGGATGTAGTTGTATTGAAAGCCAGTTACGTTATTCAAGGTGAATGTACCGTCCGGATTGACTACGACTCTGCGTTGTGGTTGCCACTGCTTTAGGTCCGCATACTCATACCAGTATCCCAAAAAGAGCCTTGAGTCCTTTGGCAGTTCAAACTTCAATTCTGCTATGGCACCCGGTCTGTCCGTGTAGTTGAAGGATTCTTTAAAGAATAGGTTCCCACTGCTTGATGCGGCGCTTGTTCCCGAACCTCTACCTATCCACATGTAGGGCTTTAGGCTCAGCTTTACACTGTTTGTAATGTCCAGCTCTATATTAGCCCTGAGCTGTTGGTTGGTGTAGGGGTTTTTCCAAAACTTGTAGTAATATACGTTTTGACTTAGGTTCGTTCCTGTGTTTGGAAGGAGCAGTCTATCATTATAGTCTCTCCTTCTGAATATGCTATCGTTGCTCAGTTCACTAAAGCTAAACCCTTTGTAAAAGTAGTTTAGCTGGACGTTCTTGTCGTAGTAAAACTCCCAAAATAGCCTGCCAATTTTGTGGGATATGCCTACTGTGTAGTGGTCTCTGTAGTCAGGATATTTGCCCGGACCCTTCCACTTGTCCGCTTCGGTGTGAGAGTAAGATACAAACAACTTGGGTAAATCTTTATTTCCTAAAAGGTATCCCGTATCAAGTCTTATAAAGTGCTTCTTAAAGTTAAAGGAACCGTACTTTTCGCTGAGAGTGATCCCAAACTTGTTGGCGGGCGGTCTTGTTCTGATCCTTATTGCACCTCCTATTTCCACGTAGAAGGGGCTTCTCTTGCTCACCGCACCCCTCTCTACCGTGATACTTTCTAAATTTTCCACATCTGCGTATTCGTGGGGATAGAGGGCAAAGTTTCCAGAGTCGTTTAGGGGCATGTCATCAATAGTGACGCCTATCTGGGTGTTATCAAAGCCTCTCAGTCTTACGGTTCCACCGCCAAGACCATAGGCATCATCCGTCTGGGCGTTCAGAGAGGGCGTGAGTTCTATGGCTTTGAAGATATTTACACCCCCAGCACCAGACCTGACTTTTAGCTCCTCCTCCTTTACAGTGGTCTCCGTCTTTGGAGTTCTCCTTTTGACCTCCACCGGCAGGATAGCTTCCTTTCCACCCTCTTCTTCTACTCTAACTTTTATTAGTGTCTCCTGAGAAAAAGCCAAACTACCAAATAGTGCAGAAAGTAGAACAGCAGTTCTTCTCATGCGGAACCTCCTTGGAAGTGCAGTTTAGCAGAAAATTGTTAAGTTTTTGTTAAGCTGACTGTCCGCTGACGTCCTCAAAAATTTCTCTGGGAAAGGCTTGAGATATACTCTATAAAAGGCTGTCCTAAAAATACAAACTCATTAACACACCAATGCCACAACTTGGATGGGTGAAAGAAGCTTTGGTTCAGAGTTTTGGAGTGTTATCAATTTCTTGTAGTATGAGTTCAAGTTCTTTCTTAAGGGTAGGGAGGTGCTTGCAAATAATATTCCAAACTATTTTGTAATCAATTTCAAAGTAATCGTGAGCTATAACATTTCTCGTAGCTATTATCTCAGCCCATGGTATGTGGTTATATTTAGCTTGGATTTCCTTAGGGATATTTCTTGCTGCTTCTCCTATAACTTCAATGTTCCTTACCACCGCATCTTTTATCATATTGTTCCTCAAAAATTCTTCATAACCAATATCCTCGGTATACACTTCTATTCTTCTGATGCTTTCCAACATATCCATAAGGTAAAGCGTCCAGTATCTTTTCTTTTTAGACATACACCAAATCCTCCTCTATACTTTCCCAAAGCAAAGGCTTTTGTTTCACTGCGTTTATAGATACCAAATCAACCTTCATGCCAAGCAACCGCTCCAGTTCTAACATGGCGGAAATAAACTCCAAGCCAACAGAGTCCTCTATATCAACCAAAATATCCACATCACTTTCTTTCGTTTGCTCTCCTCTTGCGTAAGAACCAAAAATGCCAATGATTTTAACTCCATATTTTTGCAGTATTTCTTGTTTATGCTCCGCCAAAATTTTCTTCACTTCCTCAAGGCTTTTCATAATTCAATTAATTTATTCCCTGAGGCTGTACTAAAAAATCCCTTGTTGGGATTTCCTTCCAGCTTATAAGATATACTCCAGTATGCCCTATGGTTCGTTGGTTTTGTCCTTACTGTTGGGGTGAGGTGGATGAAAGGGACGAAATCTGTCCTCATTGCGGTGCGGACCTCAAGGGTTTTAGTTCCTTGGATTACGACCAAAAGCTAATTCTTGCCCTTGACTGTCCTATAACGCAGAGCAGAATGTTCGTTATTGAGGTGCTCGGCAGGAGAAAAACACAAGATGCGGTGCCTAAGCTCTGCAGAATGCTATTTGAAGACAGAGACACCTTTGAGCTTATTGAAATTGCAAAAGCCCTTTTGAACATAGGAACCGCAGACGCCCTTGAGTGCCTGCAGAGGAGAATGAAAACCGAGGACAACTTAATACTTAAAAGGTTCTTAGAAGGGCACCTTTAATGTAAAATTCTTTTCTTATGGATTGGCGCACTTTGGAGCAGTGGGATAAGGAATACTTCTGGCATCCCTTCACCCAGATGAAGGTCTATAGGGAGGAAGAAAACCTGATCTTTGAGAGGGGAGAGGGTGTTTATCTTTACGATGTAAAGGGTAGAAAGTTTATAGACGCCATCTCTTCCCTTTGGTGCAATGTGCATGGGCACAATCATCCAAAGCTAAACCAAGCCCTAATAGACCAGCTTAAAAAGGTTGCCCACACCACCACACTGGGCAGTTCCAACGTGCCCGCTATTTTGTTAGCCAAAAGGTTGGTGGAGATCTCTCCCAAATGCTTAACCAAAGTTTTTTACTCCGAAGATGGTGCAGAGGCGGTAGAAATTGCCATAAAGCTTGCCTACCAGTATTGGAGAAACAAGGGAGAGAGGAGAAAGACCTTTATCACCCTCTCTGAGGCTTATCACGGAGACACCCTCGGTGCGGTCAGCTTGGGTGGAATTGACCTCTTCCATGGCACCTACAAAGACATACTCTTTGAAACCATAAAACTGCCCTCTCCTTATATTTTTTGCAAAAAGAATTATGGAGGGCTCTCTGAAGACTGCAAGAATGTCCTTTTGGAAATCTTGGAGGAAATCCTAAAAAGCAGGGACGATATAGTGGCGGTTAGCTTGGAGGCGGGCATTCAGGGTGCAGCGGGGATGTTGCCCTTTCCGAAGGGCTTTCTTAGGGGCGTTAGGGAACTGACCAAAAAGTACGGGGTTTTAATGATCGTGGATGAGGTTGCCACGGGCTTTGGAAGGACGGGAACTATGTTTTACTGCGAGCAGGAGGATGTATGTGCAGACTTTATGTGCTTGGGAAAGGGCATAACGGGTGGCTATCTTCCTTTGGCGGCAACCTTGACTACGGAGGAGGTCTTCAATGCATTCCTTGGTGAGTTTGGAGAGATGAAACACTTTTACCATGGACATACCTACACGGGCAACAACTTGGCATGTGCAGTAGCCTTGGCAAACCTTGAGGTCTTTGAGGAGGAGAAAACCCTAGAAAGGCTCCAACCAAAGATTGAATACCTGAGCCAAAGGCTTAAAGAGTTTTGGGAGTTGGACTTTGTGGGAGATGTCAGACAGCTTGGCTTTATGGCAGGCATAGAGCTGGTAAAGGACAAGGAAAAGGGAATACCCTTTCCCTATGGAGAAAGGACGGGCTTTAAGGTAGCTTACAAGTGCAGGGAAAAAGGCGTATTCCTCAGACCATTAGGGGATGTGATGGTTTTGATGCCACCCTTGGTAGTAGAAAGGGAACACATAGACCAAGTGGTGGGTGCCTTAAAATGGGCAATTGAGAGCTTGAAAACATGAAACCACTCCTTATAAAGGGAAGCCGACTAATAGACCCAAGCCAAGATCTGGACACAGTGGGAGATTTACTAATAGAGGATGGAAAGATAAAGGCGGTGGGCAACAACTTAAACTTTCCCTATGCGGAAATAATAGACGGGAGTGGTTTGATCCTCTGTCCATCCTTCGTAGATGTGCATGTGCATTTTAGGGATCCTGGACAAACTTACAAAGAAGACATAGAAAGCGGTAGCAAGTGTGCGGTAGCGGGAGGATTTACCACGGTGGTGTGTATGCCCAACACACAGCCAGCCATAGATAGCCCGGAGGTTGCCCAGTATGTGATCCAAAGGGCGAAGGAGGTGGGATTGTGCGAAGTTTTGCCCGCCGGTGCTTTAACCAAGGGAAGGCAAGGAAAGGAACTGACGGACTTTTTTGCCTTAAAGAACGCAGGCTGTGTGGCATTGACCGATGACGGCTCTCCTTTGATGGACTCAAGGCTCATGGAGAAAGCCCTGAGGTTGGCAAGACAGCTTGGGCTTTTGGTAATGAACCACTGTGAGGACGATGGCTTGGCAAGAGGGCACATAAATGAAGGGTATGTTAGCTCTTTGCTTGGCATTGCCCACAGAAGCCCGAGCGCTGAGGATGTTTTGGTGGCAAGGGATTGTATCCTTTCCTATCACACCAAAGGAAGAATACACATCCAACACCTCTCTTCCAAGCTCTCTGTGGAGATAATAAGGTTCTTTAAGGAAAAATCCGCACCCATATCCTGCGAAGTCAACCCTTATCATCTTCTCTTTGAGGAGGATGAACTTTTAAAAAGCGGTGCCAGCGCTAAGGTTAATCCGCCTTTGAGAAGGGAAGAGGACATACAGGCCCTTTTGGAGGGCATAAAGGACCGCACTATAGATTGCATAGCCACAGACCACGCACCACACGCCAAAAAGGAAAAGGGTCTGTTGGAAAATGCTATGCCTGGTATGATAGGTCTGCAGACTGCACTACCTATGACTTTAGAGTTGGTAAGAAGGGGGATCATAAACCTAAAAAGAATGGTGGAACTGCTTTCCATAAACCCTGCCAAGCTGTTGGGATTGGAAAGAGGCATAAGGGTAGGTGCGCCGGCTAACCTTGTGCTTTTTGACCCGGACCAGGAGTGGGTCCTCAACGAGGAAACGAACCTCTCCAAATCCCAAAACACACCCCTCTGGGGAAAAACCCTCAAAGGCCGGGTAGTTATAACCATTAAGGATGGTAAAATAGTCTATAAAAGTGGTGCGTAAAATTGGATTAATTCTGGCTATCTTTTTTGGTGTTCCCTTTCTTGTGCTTTTCGTCATCCTGTTAGCCCTATACAACAGCTTGCCTTCACCTAAGGCATTAAAAGACTGGAAACCCCCAGAGGCAACGGTCATATACGACTACAAGGGAAGACCCTTTGGAGACATAGCCCTCCAGAGAAGATATTACGTTAGCCTTGATAAAATACCCGCCCACACAAGGTACGCTTTTATAGCCGCAGAAGACAAAAACTTTTACAAACACTTTGGCGTAGACCCCATAGCCATTCTAAGGGCACTCATTATAAACATTCACAGCAAAGACATAAAACAGGGCGCTTCTACCATTACTCAACAGTTGGCAAGAAACCTCTTCTTAACGCCCGAGAGAAGTCTAACAAGGAAGATAAAAGAAGCCCTCTTGGCGATAAAAATAGAGAGGGAGTTTTCAAAGGACAAAATTTTGGAGCTTTACCTTAATTACATATACCTTGGACAGGGAGCCTACGGGGTAGAAGCAGCATCCCGCATATACTTTGGTAAATCGGTAAAGGACTTAACGGTGGACGAGTCCGCAGTATTGGCGAGCCTGCCAAAGGCACCCACCAAGTATAACCCCTTTAGAAATCCAGAGAGGATCTTAGAAAGGCGCAACTATGTGCTCTTGAGAATGTTAGAAGATGGCTACATAACCAAGGAGGAGTACGAAATCTACTCAAAGAAACCGCTAAAGCTAAAACCTGAAAACAAATATTACGGCATGGATTACTTCTTGGATTATGTAAAGGATTACGTAGTGGAAAAATATGGCGAAGCCATTTTAGCAGGGGGCTATGCTATATATACCACCATAGACAAGGACCTTCAGGAACATGCAAGACAAGTATTAGAAAAAGGAATATACCGGGTGGCAAAGGCAAACGGCATACCAGCCCTTCCGGCGGATTACTCCACTGCAGAAAAGCTCTACAAAGAGCAAAAGGTGGATATAAAACCGGGCAAAGTGCTCATAGGAAAGATAAAAGACGTGCAGGGTGATGAGTATGTGGTGGAAATAGGGGACAAAGAGTTTAAAGCAGAAAAGGGTGAGCTTACCTTTGAAAAGGGAGACTATGTTTTTGTTAGGTTTTATCAGGTAAAAAAGGAGCTAAGGTGGGAAGTTCTGCCGGACCTTCAGGGTGCCTTGGTAGCTTTGGATGCAAAGACTGGTGCCATAAGGGCAATGGTTGGGGGATATTCTTACATGAGGAGCCCTTACAATAGGGCGGTGTATGCCAAAAGGCAACCGGGCTCTGCCATAAAACCGATTATATATCTCTCCGCCCTTATGAGGGGCTACACACAGGCCAGTTTAATAGACGCCACACCCAGAAGTTTTTACGACCCATCCACAGGCAAAGAATGGACGCCAAGGAACTACGAGGGAGCTGAGTACGGATACGTGTCCTTGAGAACTGCCTTAGCCAAAAGTATAAACACCGCCACTGTAAATCTGTTAGCAGACATAGGCTTTGATTTGCCAATACAGGTGGGAAAAAGTTTGGGATTGGAGCTAAAACCCTATTACTCTATGGCTCTTGGTAGCGTAGAAACAACACCTTTACAGCTAACCTCCGCCTACCAAGCCTTTGCAAACCTTGGTGTTTGGTGTAAGCCTTACTTTATAGTCAAGATAGTCTCTTCGGACGGGCGGGTTTTGGAGGAGAACAGACCCCAATGTGAACAGGTTTTGCCACCACAAGAAACAAGGGTGCTTGTGGATATGCTCAGGGCTGTAGTTTTGGAGGGAACGGGGGCATCTGCCTCTTCCATAGACAGGTTTGTGGCAGGAAAAACGGGCACAACCAACGACTACATGGATGCGTGGTTTGTGGGATTTACCCCTCAGATAGTAGCTGGTGTTTGGGTGGGCTTTGACTTAAAAAGGAGCATGGGAAAGGGTATGGCCGGTGCCCGGGTAGCCCTGCCTATTTGGATTGATTTCATGTCTGTGGCTGCATACATGTTTCCAAAGGAGGACTTCCCGGTACCGGAGGGTGTTATCTTTGTAAATTGTCCCACTCCAATGGCTTTCGTAGCTGGCACAGAAGGAATATGTTCTCAAAAGCAGGAACAACAAGAGCAGGAAAAACCCAAGGACGAGCTTGAAGGCATAGTAGAACCACAGTTTTTACCAGAACAACGAAGAACACCAGAACAACCAAAGATAGAGGAGGTGCCCTAATGGCTATTATAAAACCTTACAAGGGCATATTTCCCAAAATTCATCCCTCCGTTTATATGTCCGAGAATGTGGTGGTAGTGGGGGATGTAGAAATAGGTGAAGACTCAAGCCTGTGGTTTGGCACCGTAGTTAGAGGGGATGTCAATTACATTCGTATAGGAAAAGGAACAAACATCCAAGATAACTCGGTGATCCATGTTACTCACGATACCTATCCCACCATCATAGGAGACTACACAACGGTAGGACATAGGGTTATATTGCACGGATGCAAAGTGGGAAGCTACGTGTTGATAGGCATGGGGGCTATAGTTATGGACGGCGTGGAGATAGAGGATTATGTGCTTGTGGGCGCTGGTGCCCTGCTAACCCCTAACAAAAAATTCCCTTCCGGCGTCTTAGTGGCCGGCTTTCCTGCCAAGGTGGTAAGAGACCTAAAGCCCGAAGAGATAGAATACATAAAACAGTCTGCCCAAAACTACATAGCATACAAAAATAGCTACCTAAATGGGTCTGAGTGAGCTGTTAGAAAGGCTCAGAGAGCTTTCAAAGACAGCGGTAGTGGTGGTGGAGGGCAAAAGGGACAAAGAAGCCCTAAAAAAGCTAGGAATAGAAAACGTGATAACCATTGCGGGCAAGAGGCTAACAGACCTGGCAGACATCCTCGAGGGCACCCCGCAGGTCATCCCCCTTTTTGACCTGGATGAGCACGGAGAGAGAATCCATAAAAAGGTAGTGGCAATTTTGTCCTCTCAGGGTTATATTTTGATAGATGAGTTTAGGGAAAAGCTCAAAGAGTACGGAGTGATACACGTGGAGGATTTGTATGAGAAAGTTAGAGGTGCTAAAAAACCTGCTTGTTCAGGATAGGCTGATTAAGTTTAACTTGGACCTTTTGGAGGGGCTTTTCAGAGAAATAAGGGCAGACGTAGAAGAGATAAAGATCCTTGTGGAATCCTGCCTTGAGGGAGAAGAAAAGGAAAGCCTATTAAGAACTTTGGCGGACTTTGAGGCTAACTTTAAAAGTCTGATAGTCCAAGCTTTGGACTACATATACGACCTTTACGAGATTTTCAACTTTGACATCACCTTTCTTTCAAACATACCCGAAGAGCTGGGCAGAGAAATAGAGAGATTGGACGCAGTAAACAGCATAAACAAAAACTTAGAGACCCTTGCCAAAGCATTAGAAGACATAGTAAGCCTGGCAGATCGGGATGAGAAAATAAAAGTTATACTCACGCCCCTTCTGGTCTATAGAGAGGTTTTGGAACATGGTATGGCCTTTAATCAAAAGTTGGCAGGTGGAGCTTACGTATTCTGAAGCATTTCATAGACCTTTTTAGCAGCCTCTTGCTGGGCTTCTTTTTTGTTCCTTCCCCTTCCTATTGCTCTGTATTCCCTTATCTGGCACTCCACCTCAAAGATTTTTTCATGCTCTTTACCGCTCACACTTACCAACCTGTAAATGGGTCTATCTTTCCATCTGCCTTGGGTTAGTTCCTGTAGTAATGTTTTGTAATCCTTTTTGTATGCCTCCTTTTCCACGACTTCCTTTATTTTTCCTCCATACCTTTCAAGGAACAGCTTTTTTAAGCTATTCATATCTCCGCCTGAATCCATGTATATGGCACCCAAGAGGGCTTCAAAGAGGTCCGATAGCACCGAACTGCTAACAGTTCTTCTCTTGCCCGATATTCTGACGTACTTATCCAGTTCAAGTTCTTCTGCCATAGAAGCCAAAAACTCTTCGCTAACCAAATAAGCCTTAATGCTTGCCAAAACCCCCTCTTTGTAATGGGGGTAGTTTTCCACCAAAAAGCTAACCACCAAAAAATTTACTATGGAGTCTCCTAAAAATTCCAAAAGCTCGTAGTTTTCTCTGCTGTTTTGGTAAGACCTATGGGTAAGGGCTGTTTGCAGATAATGTGGGTTTTTGAAGTGATAACCTATTTTATCTTCAAGTTCCTTATAGTTTTCTGAAGACAAGGCACGCATTGGTGCCTCCAAAGCCAAAGGAGTTAGAGATCGCCACCACCACCTCTTTTTTGACTGCCACGTTGGGAGTGTAATCTAGGTCGCACTCTGGGTCTGGATGTTCCAAGTTTATGGTGGGTGGAATAATTCCCTCTTGAATGGTCTTTACAGTTGCCACCGCCTCCAAGGCACCCGCCGCACCCAGAAGGTGCCCCACCATAGATTTGTTGGAGCTGACCTTTAGCCTGTAGGCATGCTCTCCAAAGAGCCTTTTTATTGCCAGTGTTTCAGATTTATCGTTTAACGGAGTAGATGTTCCGTGGGCGTTTATGTAATCTACCTCCGTGGGTGGAATGCCCGCATCCTCCAAAGCCAACTTCATACACATGTATGCCCCCTCACCATCCGCACAAGGTGCAGTTATGTGATAGGCGTCGTCGGTGGCACCATAGCCCACAAGCTCTGCGTATATCTTTGCCCCTCTGGCCTTTGCCCTTTCGTACTCCTCCAGGACGAGCACCGCCGCGCCCTCTCCCATAACAAAGCCATCCCTTTCCAAGTCAAAGGGTCTTGATGCCTTCTGGGGCTCATGATTCCTGGTGGATAGTGCCCTCATGGATGCAAAGCCAGCCACTCCCAAGGGTGTGATGGCACTTTCGCATCCACCCGCTATGGCTACATCTATATCTCCCCTTTGAATAAGCCTAAAGGCGTCCCCTATGGAATGGTTGCCCGTGGCACAGGCAGAGACTACGCAGTAGTTGGGACCTTTCAGCCCAAAGCGAATGGCTATGAGCCCGCTTGCCATGTTGGATATGCCATAGGGAATGAAAAAAGGAGATACCCTTCTGGGACCCTTCTCCATAAGGACCTTTTGCTGTTCTTCAATGTCCCTGAGACCACCTATACCTGTGCCAATTATCACACCCACCCTGTAAGGGTCAAACTTGTCCTCCAAAAGCCCACTGTCCTTTATAGCTTCCTCCGCCGATGCCACCGCAAACTTTATGAAGTCGGAGACCTTCTGGGCCTCCTTTTTGTCAAAGTACAGCTCTGGGTTAAAGTCTTTTACCTCTCCCGCTATATGAACGCTTAGACCTATCTCTACTGGGTCAAACCTTTTTATTATGTCTATTCCGCTTACACCAGCTGTTAAATTCTTCCAAAATTTTTCAACTCCGGTGCCTATGGGGCTTACTACCCCAAGGCCCGTAACAACAACTCTCCTTTTCAAGTCTGCACTCTCTCTTTTAGATAGTTAATAACATCCCCCACCGTTCTGATCTTTTCTGCATCCTCGTCGGGTATTTCTATGCCAAACTCCTCCTCAAAAGCCATCACAAGCTCCACCACATCCAAAGAGTCTGCCCCAAGGTCCTGCACAAAGTTTGCGTCCTCTCTAAGTTTTTCAATTTCTACGCCCAGCTGGTCTGCGATGATCTCCTTAATCCTAGTTTCCAGGTCCATAATCAAACCTCCTTACCTATGGTGTTTGTATTATTATACCACAAACCAAAAGCCCAGAGGTGTGTTATAATAAATAGTAAAGCCGGAGTGGCGGAATTGGCAGACGCGCTGTCTTGAGGGGGCAGTGCCCGAAAGGGCGTGCGGGTTCGACTCCCGCCTCCGGCACCAACAGACAATGAAGCTCATAAAACACAGTCTTTCCTTTTCCTTTGCAACTCTCCTGAGCAGGGTTCTAGGTTACATTAGAGATGCCCTTATAGCATACCACTTTGGGGTCTCCCAGATAACAGATGCCTTTTTTGTTGCCTTTAGGCTACCCAACACCTTCAGAAGGCTCTTTGGGGAGGGTGGGTTCAACGCCGCCTTTGTGCCAATTTACGCTAAGCAGGTAAAGGAGGGCAAAGAGAGAGAGTTTTTGAGCTCAGCTTTGGGCTACTATTTACTCATAAACCTATCGGTAGTTCTTTTGGGGGTGTTATTTGCTGAATATCTCATAAGTATTATTGCACCAGGTTTGAGGGCTAAGCCTTACTTTGATCTGGCAGTTTTTATGGGTAGATGGGTCTTTATATACCTTCTGTTTGTGGGTCTATCTGCCTTTTTTATGGCTCTTTTGAACACCCGGGGTGTGTTTTTTGTGCCTGCCTTTGCTCAGGCAATTTTTAACATAGGTTTTTCCTTGGTTATTGCCCTTTTTGCCCAGAGCCTTGGCTATTATGCACTGATAGGTGGCGTTCTGGTGGGAGGCTTTTTACAATTTGCCTTTCATCTACCCTTCTTAAGGGGCGTTCCCTTGGGTTTTAGCCTTAGGCTTCATCCCGATGTTCGGCTTTTGTTCAAAAGGCTGATACCCGCCCTTATGGGCTTTGGCGTTGCCCAGCTATCTTTTTTTATAGACACCTTTCTGGCTTCCTTTTTGACTTTGGGTGCTATATCTTACCTTTATTACGCCAACAGGATATTCCAACTACCTTTGGGCGCCATATCGGTGGGCGTGGCAAACTCTTTGCTTTCTGCCCTCTCTTTGGGTGAAGACAGAAGCAAAAACATAACCTTAGCTATGCGTTTTCTGTTTTTGCTGTCCTTTCCTGCAGTGGTAGGTCTTCTTGTCTTCTCAGAGCAAATTGTAAGGCTTTTATACGGTAGAGGAAACTTCTCTGGAACTGATGTTTTGATGGTCTCTTATGTGCTAAAGGCTTACAGCTTGGGGCTTGTCTTCTTTTCCCTCCAAAAAGCCCTCAGCAGTGTATTTTTTGCCAAAGGAGACACCCTTACACCCATGAAAGCAAGCCTGTTGGCTATTTTGTCTGAGGGCACGAGTGCCCTTATTTATGCCTTTGTGCTAAAGCTGGGTGCGGTGGGTTTGGCTTTGGGCACTGCTACCTCCTCCCTCTTCTCCTTTGGATACCTCCTGAGAAAAACTTACCAATTGATAGATTGGCAAACTTTAATGGAAAGTTCGGTGAAGGTAGCCCTTGCCAGCCTTCTGATGGGACTGTTTGGTCTATTTTTGAAAGAAAAAATACACCTGCTTTTAGCAATACCTATGTGTATTATCCTTTACTTTAGCCTTTTGGTTCTTTTTAGGGAGGGGCTACTGGTTGCTTCCCTGAACCTTGGCAAGGGCTTGGTTAAGAAGCTTTTGAACCCTTGAACATCTTCTGCTTGCCTCGTTTTTGTGGATCACTCCCTTTGAGGCGGTATGCTGTATTACAGATATTACCTTTGGCAGATACTCCTTTGCCTCCTCTATCTTGCCTTGGACTATAAGCTTTTTAAGGTTTCTTATGTAGGTCTTCATACGAGACAGGTGATACCTATTTCTCAGCCTTCTCTTGGCATCCCTTCTCATACGCTTTTCAGCCTGCTTTGTGTTCGGCATACAAAACCTCCAGCAAGGATTTTAACCTAATTTTCATAAAAATTATACCACAATAATCCTTTATAATACACTTTAAGGAGGTGTGCCATGAAGAAGAGCTTGCTTTTGGGACTTTTCAGCTTGGGCTTTTTGGCAGTATCCTGCCAGCAAAAGCCTGCAGAACAGCCTGCAGGGGAGCAAAAGCCCACCGAGCAGCAACAACAGCCCGCCCAGCAACAACAGCAGCAACAGCAACAACCTGCTGGCGAGCAACAACAGCCCACCCAGCAACCCGCAGGGGAACAAAAACCCGCCGAGCAACCAAAGTCTGAGGCAAAGCCAGCCCAGACTACTGCAACGGCAGGCGCAGAGGATTTAGCTAAGGCTAAGGGCTGTTTTGCCTGCCACGATGTAAACGCCAAGAAGGTGGGACCATCCTATAAGGATGTGGCAAACAAGTATGCAGGCAAAGCTGATGCAGTGAATTACCTGGCGGACAAGATTAAAAAAGGTGGTGCTGGTGTATGGGGTAATGTACCAATGCCTCCTCAGAATGTAACCGACGAAGAAGCCAAGAAGCTTGCAGAGTGGATCCTTTCTCTTAAGTAATTTTTAAAAAGGGGGCATTGCCCCCTTCTTTTAACACGCGCTACCGGGTGCTCCTGAACAATCTGAACAGAGAACAACTCCTTTGGTGCCAAACAATAGCTTGAGACCTTCCTCTTCAAAGAAGGGGGCAATGTTTCCGCTCTTTATCTTCCACATGAAATACTTTTCAAAGGCGGATTTTATGTAGTGTGCCCACATACCTTTGCCAAACTTCACTTCAGCCCTTGGGGGTATAACTGGACTTACATAGAAGAAGGCAGCGTCCTTTCCCATGTCTGCAACGCATATGGCAGAGAGCTCTGGTGCATATCTATCTGTAGAGTTTCTTATGTCATTGATTATGTTCTTTGCCACCGCCATAGCCATCTGTTCTATCATCATACCCGTCTTGGGTACACCAGTAGGTATAGGTGTTTGCTCCACAGGGGGTATGGCAGTTACAACGCCCACGCCGTAGATGTTCTTGTAAGTGGGGTTTTGGAAACACTTATTGACGATCACCATCTTGTTGGCAGGGTTTGCCACTTTGTCTCCAGCGGACGCAACCACATCGGGACCCATGAACCTTGGCATCAGCATGGATAGCTTACAAGGCACTTCGTAGGTGTTGCCGTTTAGGTCCTCGTAAATTACCTTGTCTGGTTCTACCTTGGTGATCTTCACGTTGGCAATCCATTTTATGCTTCTCTCTGCAAAAAGGTCTTCCATTACTCTTCTTGAAGGTCCCACATCACCAAGCCCCATATGACCCACGTAAGGCTCCGAAGTGATAAAGGTTATGGGTACCTTGTGTCTTATTCCTCTCCTTTTAAGCTCATAATGTAGCATAAAGGCAAATTCGTAAGCTGGTCCGAAACAGCTGACGCCTGGTATTGCACCAATCACAACAGGTCCAGGGTTCTTATAAAATTCCTCAAGCTTTTTTTGAAGTTCCAGAGCGTGCTCTGCGGTGCATACAGAGGTGGAGTTTTGTTCTTGTCCCTCTGCACCAAAGACCAGCTTTGGACCAGTGGCAATTACCAAGTAATCGTACTCAATCTCTTTACCGGATGTGGTCCAGAGTTTGTTGGCATCTGGGTCTATTCTCTCTCCGTTCTCCGGCACATATTCAATACCGTGCTTTGGCAGTAAGCTTCCCAAAGGAATGCTTATGTCTTCGAACTTTCTCCAGCCCAACGCTAAGTGCGGCCAAGAGGGCGTAAAACCAAAGTATGGTCTGCCTGAGACTACCGTGATCCTCAGGCTTTTGTCCATCTTCCTTAGGTTGTAGGCGGTTGCTAAACCACCTATACCACCACCTAGTATAACTACATGCTTGCTCATGGCACACCTCCAAAAATTAGATTAGCTTATGAAATTAAAATTATAAGCATATTTTAAAGAATAGACGTTCTGTTATAATCTTTGATTGGCATGATCCCTCTAAAGGATATGAACCCAAGCAGAAGCTTTCCAATTGCCAATTTAGCCATCATCCTCGCTTGTTCTGTGGTATGGCTGTATGAAGTAAATTTGGGGGAGTACGAGTTTAACGACTTTATCTATAACTTTGGTTTGGTGCCGGCGGAAGTTTTTTCCAAACCTTACCAGCTGTTTACTCACATGTTTTTACACGGAAGCTGGCTTCATATCATTGGCAATATGTGGTTTTTGTGGGTTTTTGGAGATAATGTGGAAGATCGTTTGGGAAAGTTTAAGTATCTGCTGTTTTATGTGCTGTGTGGTCTTGGTGCAGCGGTTATTCAATCCCTTGTTAGTTTTTTAACGGGCGCGGTGCACGTGCCTATGGTGGGTGCCAGCGGGGCTATAAGCGGAGTGCTGGGGGCATACCTTTATCTTTTCCCACATGCCCGCATTCTTGCCCTTGTGCCCATTTTCTTGTTCTTGACCTTTATGGAATTACCGGCAGTATTTTTTATAGGCATGTGGGTGTTTATTCAGATTATAAACGGGCTGATTACACTGCCCTTTGCAGGCATGGGTGGAGTGGCTTGGTTTGCCCACATAGGGGGATTTTTTGTAGGCTACAAACTCGTTAGAGTGTTTTACAGGAGGAGGTTGTATTGGTAAGGCATGGGCTTTTGTTAAGCGGTTTGATATTCTTGGGATCACTGTTAGTTTTGTTGTTCGTTAGAAGGCTGTTTTTGGGCTTCATTAAAAAATCTTCCCACGACTATGCTTTAATACTTCTTCGGGTGCTCCGTCTACCCTCTTTGTTTTGGGCGATTGTTATTAGCCTTTACCTTACGGTAGAGCTCAGCCCCACAAAGCTTTTGAAATACTCCTCAGTGATAGAAAAGGTTTTAATATCTCTATTGATCCTTTCCATAACTTCTTTCTTTTCTAATCTGCTTCCTGAACTTTTACAGGTTTATATCTCAAAGACAAACTTAAAATTCCCCAGGACTGGTATTGTGTTTGTGATAATTAAATTGTTCGTCTATATTTTGGGTATTATAACCATCCTATCTTATCTTGGCATTCAGGTAGCCCATTTTATAACTACCTTAGGCATTGCTGGACTTGCGGTCTCTCTTGCCCTTCAGGGTATTCTTTCCAACATCTTTTCCGGGCTTAACCTAATTGCCAGCAGACAGATTGAAGTGGGAGATTTTGTAAAGTTAGAAAACGGTGAAGAAGGTTATGTGGAGGACATAACATGGATGAACACAGTCATTAGGAGGAGGGACAACAACCTTGTGGTGGTGCCAAATTCCCGGCTGGTTAACTCCATAGTAGTAAACTACAAAAAACCAACGCCCTCAATGAACATTACAGTTTCCATCGTGATCCCATATTCTTCGGACCTTGAAAAAGTAGAAAGGCTCACCTTAGAGGTTGCAAGGGAGGTGCAAAGAACTGTTGAAGGTGCGGACCCAAGCTTTGAGCCCCCTGTGCGCTACAGTGCCTTTACAGAGCTTGGGATTACCTTAAACACCACTCTCAGAGTTCTTAACCCAGACAGTCAATTTCTTATTCGCCACGAGTTCATAAAAAGGCTCAAAAAGACCTACGAGAGGGAGGGAATAGCCTTCATTCAACCCTCAGCACAACCTTTCCGAAATGCTTAGAGCTTTCCAAGTATCTGTGGGCTTCCTGGGCATCCTTGAGGTCAAAAACCTTATCCACCACTGGCTTTAAAAGCCCCCTCTCAAAGAGTTCGGTGATCTTAAAGAGGTCTGCCCTCGGTCCCATATAAACACCCAAAAGTTCAATTTCCCTAACAAAAATATACCTTATATCTATCTCCGCCTTTGAGCCCGTGGTAGTGCCAAAGAAAACAAGCCTTCCACCCTTTTTAAGACATTCCACGCTTCTCCAAAAGGTCGCCTCCCCCACATGATCCATAACAATATCCACTCCCTCTTTAAACATTTCTCTAACCTTTTTTACCACATCCTCCTCATAGTGGTTTATGACCGCATCCGCCCCCAGGTCTTTGCACATCTTCGCCTTCCTTTCGTCCCCCGCAGTGGCTATCACAAAAGCACCAAAGAGCTTGGCTATTTGAATACCTGCAACACCCACACCCGAGGAGCCAGCCCATATTAAAACCTTGCTGTGGGGCTTTATACCTCCCTTTCTAACCAGGGCATTCCAAACCGTTAAAAAGGTAAGGGGATAGCTGGCGGACTCTTCAAAGCTCAAGCTTTTTGGCTTTGGCAGAACATTCCTTGCAGGTACCTTTACAAACTCCGCATAACCACCTTTGCTTTTTAGCCCAAGTATATCGTAATCTTTACAGAGGTTGTCCCTTCCAGACTGACACTCATAACACACACCACAGGACAAACCGGGAGCAACTATTACCTCCTCTCCCACTTTTACATTCTTCACCAGAGAACCAACCCTTTCTACCACTCCGCTAACATCTGAACCAAGTATGTGAGGAAGTTCTGGCTTTACCGCCAAAGCACCCATTCTGACCCATACATCCAGATGATTAAGAGCAGCCGCCTTCACCCTAACAAGGACTTCATCCTCCCTTATATCTGGGATAGGAAAATCCTCTACATACTTTAGGTTCTTTTCGTCTCCAAAGTTATCTAAAATAACCGCTTTCATAGGAGGATATTATAGGGCTTTTTTCTTTTTATCCTCATACATAAGTCTGTCTGCTTCTTTAATCATATCCGACCAGCTTTGAAAGTTTTCTCTGCATTCTACAACGCCCGCGCTTACAGATACCTTAAACCTCCTGCCTTCTGCAAATATTTCCACTTTTTCCAGTTGGGACTTTATCCTTTCAAGAACCTTTTTTGCATTTTCTAAATCTGTATTGGGCATTAAAGCTATAAACTCATCCCCACCCCAACGACCCACTATATCCTCTGCACGCATGCTCGTTCTTAAAACCTTTGCTACTTCTGCTAACACAAAGTCTCCCACATGATGCCCATGGTTATCGTTCACATGCTTAAAATTATCAACGTCTATAAAAATCAAACTAAAAGACATTTTGGATTGCTTACACAATGTAAAAAACTCTTTAAGAGCTCTCTCCAAAGAACGTCTATTGAACAGAGAAGTTAATGGATCAATATTTGCCTCCGCCTCAACTGTCTTAAGCTTGGATTTCAACTCACTTATAATCTCCTGCTGAGCTTCCACCTTTTTCAAAAAGCTCTCGTTTTCATGCTTTAGGTTTCTTACAAGCGTTAACATCTCCAAAAGAAGAGAGGCTATGAAATCCTCTATAGCTTCCTCTTTCTTTTGTAGCTCGTTGATCCTCTGCTCTTCTATGGATGCTTGCTCGTAGCTCTCTTTTAGAGATTCCTGAAGCTCACCGACTATATCGCTTAGAATTTGGACGGTGTGCTTAAGGTCTATTTTAATATTTACAAGGTCGCTTTCTTCCTTATAAATATTGTTATAAAACTCCATTAAAACACTGTCTTCAAGCTTTTGCCCGCTTGCAATAAGATTACAAAATATATAAAACCATCTTTCATAGTTTCTGGGCGTAGGCAGTATCTGATTTCTCAGCAAGAATTTTATTTCCTCTCTAACTATATCCGCCAAGAGTTTTCTCTCAGATTGGCTAAGAGGCTCCCCTCTACTTAGCTTTTCGTAAAGAGGACAGTTTTTCGCGTCAAACATTTAGATTTCCCCCTAGTCTATAAATTATACCATACGCTTTTATAACGCAATTCTACCTATTATGCAAAAGGTATAAAGCTCTCTTAAACCCAAAAAGTCTGAATCAAGCAGAAAGCCCAAACTTCCAAATGTTCAAGCCTCTACCCTCTTTATAAGCTTTTACCTTACCAACTGCCTTAGCATCAAGCTCTACCACATTTTCAGAAAGGTTAAGAATAAAGATGGTATGCAAGCCACTCAGAACCTGTACACAGTTAAAAGCCATATCCACAGTATCGTTAAAACCCCTAAGAAGCATGTTGTGGAGTGCTAGTTTAGAAATATCAAACTCAGCCACATGCTTGATCTCTCACTCAGCATATCCGACAAAACTATACATAATGAAGCTATAATAAAAAACATACCTCGGGTGAGAAATTATTCAAACAACCAAGACTTACTGAAAAAACTATACCCAACAGTATAACCCTGAAGGTAAGCAAGTAAAGTCGTAATATTCCTCCATCTACTAACTCCGTTAAAAACCTTTATCTGAGAATTCACAGCCTCTATCACTTGCCTAACACTCTTGTCTGGCTTATCCTCACATACATGCACGTATTCCAAACCTCTATACCCTCTATCACCCATAAGACAAAAGCTGTCTGCAAGTGCCCTAAACCACAAACTCTTTTGATACCTTATCCTTACAGACCTCACTTCGTGATAGCTGGCAGGATGAACCCACATATCATAAACAATTCCATTCCTATCGCAAACAATCATTACCAAAAGCCCATAATGAACCTCTTCAAATCTTACATTCCTTTGGTAATCCCAGCTATAGATGTCTCTTTTCCTCTTTGCCCAAA
>WYEK01000115.1 GCA_009903855.1 Thermocrinis sp. | reverse complement strand
AGGCTCCTCAAGGGTCTTCAAAAGGGCGTTAAAAGCCTCCTTTGTTAGCATGTGTGCCTCGTCCAGAATATAGACCTTGAACTTCCCTTTTATGGGCGTGTAAGAGACCGCATCCCTCAGGGCCCTTATATCGTCTACTCCTCTGTTGGATGCAGCGTCTATTTCTATGAGGTCTGGGAAATTTCCCTTTTCAATAGCGACGCAGTTTTCACACTCACCGCAGGGTTCTCCATCAACAGGTTTTAGGCAGTTTATTGCCCTTGTTAATATACGCGCTACGGTAGTTTTGCCCGTTCCTCTGGGACCAGCAAAGAGGTAGGCGTGGGAGAGCCTGCCAAGCCTTACCGCGTTGAGCAAAACCCTTTTGGCGGTCTCTTGTCCCACAAGCTCTGAGAACTTCCGAGGTCTATACTTTCTGGCAAGGGGAATATACATCAGAAAGTTAATTATAAGCTACCTATAATACGTTGGGTGAAAAATTAATTAAACAACAAAGATTTCCTGAGGAGACACCGAAGGCAAGGAAGCAAAGTTGTAATACTCCTCCAGAGGACTTTTCCAGTTTCTCTTATGTAAAAAAGGACTTTATCAAGGGCCCCCGAAGGGGCCCAAGGGTTTTTATCTCCTTCTTATCCTTCTTGCCACTACAAAGGCTGGAACAGACAGCCACACAAGGATGTTCCACACGCCCGCCATAGAAGATGCAGAGCCAGTCATAGAACATCCACCACCGCCACCACCACCGGTTCCGCCAACAGCACTAGAACCGCTACCACTGCTAGATCCAGAACCACTGCCACCGGTTCCGCTACCTCCACTGCCGGAACCACTACCGCCACTGGAACCGCCGGTGCCACTACCGCTACCACCGCTGGAGCCACTACCACTGCCAGTGCCAGAACCGCTACCTACACCAGATCCAGAACCGCTACCACCTGTTCCACTACCTCCACTGCCAGAACCTGAATCAGAACCACCGCTACCACCACCGGAACCACTATCCGCCGTCAAATCAGCAGTCAATCTTGCCACAAAGGCGTCCCGATCTGTTGACGTCCTACCAGAAGTGCCAGGAAAGTCGTTGGAAAAGGTATCTCCCGCCACATAAATATTGCTACCAGAAATGGCAAGGAGGTAGGCATAATCGTCACCAGTTCCTCCTCCTAAATAGATTTCTTCAAGAGTGTCAAAGCTTGAGTCCAGTTTTATCACAAAGGCGTCTTGATCTGTTCTACTCGGATCTCTAACAGTATCGCCAAGAAAGTCGTAGGAGTTGGTACTTCCCACCACATATATATTGCTACCTGAAATGGTAAAGGCGTAGGCATAATCGTCACCACTTCCTCCAAAATAGGTGAATTCGGAGAGGCTAAAGCTTGAGTCCAGTTTTACCACAAAGGCGTCCCGATCTGTTCTGCTTGAGTCCCTAAAAGAAACGCCAAGAAAGTCGCTGGAGTTGGTATATCCCGCCACATAGACATTGCTACCTGAAATTGCAAGCCCTCTGGCATAATCGGCACCATTTCCTCCCAGATAGGTAGCTTGGAGGAGGTTAAAGCTTGAGTCCAGTTTTGCCACAAAGGCGTCCTGATCTGTTCTAGTTGACGTCCTACCAGAAGTACCAGGAAAGTTGTTGGAAGTGGTATTTCCCGCCACATAAATATTGCTATCTGAAATTACAAGGTATCTGGCATAATCGTTACCATTTCCTCCCAGATAGGTAGCTTGGGAGAGGTTAAGGCTTGAGTCCAGTTTTGCCACAAAGGCGTCCTAGTCTTTTCTATTTGTTGACGTTCTACTAGAAGTGCCAGGAAAGTCGTTGGAAGAGGTACTTCCCACCACATAAATATAGCTACCTGAAATGGCAAGGCCGAGGGCACCATCGTTACGATCTCCTCCCAGATAGGTAGCTTGGGAGAGGTTAAGGCTTGAGTCCAGTTTTGCCACAAAGGCGTCCGAGTCTGTTCTAGTTGTTGTTGTTGACGTCCTACCAGAAGTGCCAGGAAAGTTGTTGGAAGAGGTAATTCCCACCACATAAATATCGCTACCTGAAATTGCAAGCCCTCTGGCATAATCGTCACCATTTCCTCCCAGATAGGTAGCTTGGGAGAGGTTAAGGCTTGAGTCCAGTTTTGCCACAAAGGCGTCCTGATCTGTTGACGTCCTACCAGAAGTGCCAGGAAAGTCGTTGGAGTTGGTTTCTCCCGCCACATAAACCTCGCCCGTTGTGGGATCAATGGCAAGGGCCCAGGTTGACTCGTTACCACTTCCTCCCAGATAGGTGGCTTGGAGGATTGGGTCTATCACAATGGGCAAGCTTGGGTCTGCTTTGGCTACCTCAAAGCTGTAGCGGTTCTTGCCAAGTAGCTTGTAAGAAACCTCCACTGGAAGCTTTTTGCCATCCTTTTCCTGCCATGCTATGGGCTTGGAAAGCTTTAAATCTCCCAAACCAGTCTTGATGATTATCTCTCCATCCTTGGAAAGCTTTAGACCTTTTGCACCATCCACCTCCACCACAATCTTAGAAGGGTCAGCACCGGGATTGACGTAGAAAAGCTTTTCCACCGTCTTTTGGGTGGCTTTGAGTTTTACCTCCACTCCAGACCACACTTCACCCAAAGAGACATACCTGTAGGTGGGAAGATTAGACCTGTGCTTGGAAGGGTCGTTGCCTATGAAGTAGCTTACCTTGGTGGGCAGTTCCTCTTCTCCCTTTACGGTTTGAACTTTTCCATCCACCCAGCGTTCAGAGATTACCCAGCTTTCTTTTCCTTTGACTGCGGTATGCACAAGCTGGCCGTCTTTGGTTATCCATGTGGTTCCAAAGTATCCTGGGGCAGAAAAGAGTGCCCTTTGGTCCCACTGTCCTTCGTTTTTAACCCAGCCACGTTCTAAGCTTGCAAGCTTGGCAACGACCGCTTCCTTAGAGGGCATTGAAGGAGTGGTTGAAGGTTTTGCCTTTGTTAGGCTTTTTGAGGCTGTGAATTGGCTACTTGAAAGCCAAAGCAAAGATAACAAACCTGCAGTAGGCACAAGGGTTAAAAGCACCCTTTTTCTCATGGCTAAACCTCCTTTGTGTTAATCCTAATGGTGTATTGTTAAATTTTGGTTAAGAGGAGATCAACTATTACCCCTTAGGCTGTTCTAAAAATCTACTATAGCCTTTATCCGCTATAAGTTGTATTTGTCTCCAAAGCCAAAGCCGGTAGCATCTGCTATGTAGCATAAGGTCTGTTTATCTTCAAGGAGAAGCTTAATTATAAGCTACCTATTTCAAAACCTCCACCAATACATCCCTTTCCATGTAGCCCAGTTTTTTTAAAACCCTGCCGTAGGGGTCAATGATGGCGGTGTCGCCGGAGTTATTCACCCAAAGGGTGTAGGTTTTAAAGCGCAAAGAAGCCCACTGGGCAAACCTAAAATGTTGAAAGGTGCAGTCGCTGTCTTTAAACCAGCCATCGCTGGTTAAAACCACAATAAGATTGGCGTCTTTGGCTAATCTTTCCATGTAGCGGTAGTGGGCAACTTCAAAGCATATGGGCACCGCAATGCGAAGGTCTTTGTATTTGATAACCTTTGCAGACTTGCCGGGAACGTAGTCAATACCCCCTATGGCTTGAAATATTTCCTTTAAAAATCCAAAGGGCTCTGGAATGTATTCGCCTATGGGCATAAGCTTTACCTTATCGTAGTAGTCTATTAGCACACCCTCCGCAAACAGGTAGGCAGAGTTGAAGGGCTTTAGGTTTTCCCTAACATCAATCAGACCTACCAGAATGGGACCTTTAAGGCTCAGATGATAAAGGATGTTTGTTTGCTCCTCGGAAAAGTAAAAAGGCAAGGCAGACTCGGGTAGGATTACGAGGTCTGGTTTCTCTTCCAATGCCTTTTCCACCATCTGCAGTATCTGCGGTGTATGCTTGTCAAAGCTCTCTCTGCTTAGCTTGTCTTTTTGGGGCACTGCGGTTTGAACGAGGGCTACCTTTACTCCATTTAGTTTCTTTGGTGGTACAAGGTAAGCGGAAAGGCTAAGAGAGAGCAAAACCAAAAGAACCAAGACAAAAGAGAAAAGCCTTTTTTGGAATAGGAAAATTACCAAAACCCAAAGCAAAAAGGTGTAAAGAGGTATGCTCAAAAAGTACAGGGAATATTTCAAAAGGGGCACCTGAGAGATAACCTCTCCCATCAAAAGCCATGGAAAGCCACCAAAGGGAAAGTGGGAACGAAGCAGTTCAAAGAGGGTATAAAAAAAGCCGTAGGCTAAAGGGGAGTTTTTAAAAAAGCTCTGGGCAATGAAGGCGGGCAGGGAAAACTGAAAAAGGGTAAAGACGAGAACGAACAGGGAATACATAAAGTAAGAGAGAATGGGATTTATACCGCCAAACTCAACGCTGGCAATGTTGGCACACCTCAGGGAAAGAAAGATAAACACATACCCTCCTAAAGTCCAAAAGGGCACTCCCCGGTATTTAACAAAAAGAAAGAGGGCAGGAAAGAGCAAAAACCATAGGTTTAGCTTGGAGAAGGGTAAGTAAAGCAATAAGCCCGCCAAAACGGAAAGGAGGACCTTTTTCATTGCTTTGAAAGGCTCAAAAAGGTAATACCTAGCACTATCAAAAGGACGCCCACCAATTTTTGAAGGTTTAAGCCCTCACCCAACAGAACATAGGCAAAGAGCACACTCCAGAAGGGAGAAGTGGAGGCAATGGGTGCCACTATGGAAACTTTGCCATGCCTAACCGCTTCAAAGTAAAAGAACAAACCCAAGAATCCTGAGAGCATGCCCCCAAAGGATATAAAAACCAGCTCCCTCAAGCCTACCTTAAGGGATTCTCCCAGGGTAAAAAAGAGCAAAGATGCCAACAGAAGGGCGGAAAAATTATGCACCATGAGGGCAAAGAGGTTGCTAACTTCAGCCTTTAGGCCCAGCTTAAAGAGAATGGGAGCAAGTCCCCATGCAAAGCTGGCAAGTATTGCAAAAATAACTCCCCTCACAGTTCAAAAACTCCCACCACGGGCGCATGGTCTGAGGGCTTTGGCTGTCTCTTCTTTCTTGCCCATGTATCCACAAACACATCTTTCAGGCTCTTTAAAAGAGGCTCTGTGATAAGTATGTAGTCAATACGCATGCCCTGGTTTTTCCATATGGCACCCCCAATGTAATCCCACCAGGTAAATTCCACCCTGTCAGGGTATAAATACCTGAAGGCGTCCACAAAGCCCCAATCTAAGAGTCTTCTTAGGGCTTGCCTTTCCTCCGGCATGGTCCCTATGGTATCCTTCAGGACAACCGGGTCATAAACGTCTATGTCTTCCATGGCTACGTTCATGTCGCCTACAAGCACGATCTTGTCTGAAGGACTAAAGCTTTTTTCCAAGAATTTACAGAAGGCATCATAAAACTCCAACTTATAGTAAAACTTCGTACCTCCCCTTTCTTCTCCATGAGGAAAGTAGCAGTTTATGAGCCAAAGGTCCTTTAGCCTTCCTCCTATTACCCGACTTTCTATATCAAATTTTGCATCTCCTATGCCTTTAAAAACATCCTCCAACTCAAACTTAGAGCATATAGCCACGCCATTGTAAGCTTTTTGCCCATGCACATAGCACTTGTACCCAAGCCTTTCAAAATCAAGAAAAGGGAAATTTTGGGTCTCTGTTTTTAGCTCTTGAAGGCACAAGATCTCCACTGGAACCTTCTCCAACCACATAAAAACCAACTCTTTTCTGGACCTTATGGAATTTACATTCCAAGTGGCAACCCTTAGCATGATGCTGTTCCAAAAATCCAAACCCATTGACACAGAAGTATTTTAAAGCTAAAATCCAACTCTGATGTTTGTTAGCCTACAGTTCAAACTTGAACTAAGAAAGGAAGACAAAGAAAAACTCATAAAGCTTATGCGTAAGCAATCTTCCGCTATCCGAACCGCATACAATATGCTAAAAGAGTTGGAAAAAGAGAAGACAAGAAACCCACATGCCCAAATATACCAAAGACTAAGACAGTTATTCCCTGAATTACCAACAAAATACATTGATTCAGCTATTTACAAAGCTAAGCAATATCCCACAGATAAGCCAGTAGTGTTTGGAGGCAGAAAGCTTTTTGAAAAACTTTGTAAAAATCATCTTTCAGGAAAGACGAGAGAAAAACTTAAAAAGCAGTGGAGGGAGCTAAGACAAGGAACACTTATAAGCATTGGGTCAAAGGCAGACAAAGGAAACAGATTAACAAGGTTTAAAAACATAAATGGACAGCTACACCTTAGAATTACCACAGGAAACAGAGAGTTTATCTATGCAAAGGTGTTAAGGGAACCCAGCAACAGCAAAGACAAGTGGCTTACCTTTATGACTATGCTTTTGGAAAGTTGGCAAACAAAAAACTACTTTGCCTACACAGTGGAGTTAAAGCTAAAGGAAGGAGAAATTTATGGGAGTGTATCTTTTGAACTTCCAACACCTGAAGTGAAATACACCAAAGAGAACGGAGTAATAGCCATAGACACAAACGCATCACCCATACACTTAGCCATAGCAGAAGTGTCAAAAACTGGAGAACTATTAAGTTATCAGACTATTAGCCTTCATAATCTTTTGGGACTTTCCCAAAACAGCAAAGACCACCAAGAGTGGATATTAGCCCATCAGATAGTGGATTTGGCCATCCAGAAAGGTAAAGCTATAGCCATAGAGAACCTAAAGAAACTCAAAAAAGGAACTCGTGGAGATGGCAAGGCTAAACTGAGAAAAATACTTCACAATTGGAACGCCAAAAAGTTCTTGCAGAAGATCAAAAGGGTTGCAATGTTAAAAGGAGTGGAGGTAGTAGAGGTAAATCCCGCTTACACCTCAGTTATTGGCATGCTAAAGTATGCACCACAGTTAAGTATAGATAAAGACATAGCATCTGCATATGTGATAGGGAGAAGAGCACTGGGATTTAAAGAGGACATACCTGAGAATTACGGGAAACTTTTGAAGGACAAAGCATATTTAGAGTTTGCCCTAAAGAGGTATGAAGAGAGGGAAAAAGAACTTAGAGAACTTATAGAGAAGGAAAGCAATGAATACAAGAGAAACGCACTAAAAAGCGAACTAAGGAATGTAGAGTATGCAAAGGAGCTATTAACCAATTTCATACAAAGCCTTCAGAGCGAGTCAAGCTCCTGTGAGGGAGCCAATGGAAGGAATCCCGAGCAGGGGAGAGGCAACCTTGCCTCTTCTGTAGCTTGGCAAGTTCTGAAGGTAGCCCTCCTCTTCCCTATCCTTGGAAAGGTCTTGCCAAGGGACCTTTCTCCTCTGAAGCCCGTGTTGGTGGAAGGGGCGTGGGATAGGGTGAGGAGTAGGTTAGTCCCTTTAGAGGCTGGAGGGGCGTCCAGATGAGGGATTTTTTAGAACAGCCTCACCCTCAGCATAGCCTCTTCATCACCCTTTGCATGGCTTGTAAGAATTGGTCGTTTTCCTCCGGGAAGCCTACGCTTACCCTAAGGCAGTTTTCCAAGTTGGGAAGGTAAGAAACATCCCTAACCAATACACCCTCTTTTATAAGCTCAGCGTGCACCAAACCTGCTGGGTAGGGAGTTTTAAACAGGAAAAAGTTAGCATCCGAAGGAAAGACCTTTACACCTTCTATGTTAGAGAGCTCCCTCATCAGCCTTTCCCGTTCCCTCAGGACCATCTGCACGTGTTCCTCTATTATAGGGTAAAAGTCCTCCAACACAAGCTTGGCTATTGCCTGAGAAGGATAGGTTATGTTGAAAGGAAGCCTAAGCTTGTTTATTTCTCTGGCTATTTCCTCCTTTGCTATCAGCACGCCCACTCTCAGACCCGCCAAACCTATCTTGGAAAGGGTTCTTAGAACTACAGTATCCTCCCTTTGAAGGGCGTCAGCAAGAAAGGTCTTTCCAGAAAAGTGATAATAAGCCTCATCTATTACGGTAAATACGCCCTCCTGTCTAACCCTCTTGATGGCGTCCTCCCTAAAGCAGTTGCCTGTGGGATTGTTTGGGTAAGAGAAGAAGGCTAAGGAGGGTCTTTTTTCCTCCACTGCCCTCAAGAGGGCTTCCAAGTCTAAGTCCAGATCCTCTTTGAGAGGCACTTCCACCTTTTCCCTTCCCAAAGCGGTGGCACATATACCATACATGGGAAAGGTGGGTACAGGATAGAGGACAGGACTGTTTATTTCTCCTACCGCTATGGTTAAGTATTGAATGAGCTCGTCGGAACCGTTGCCCAAAACCAGGTTATCCGTGGAAACACCAAACCTTTTGGCTATGACCTCTTTTAGCTCTGATGCATGTGGGTCTGGGTAGCGGTTCAAAGGTAGGGAGGAGACCACCTCCCCTATTTTTCTTTTAACTTCCTCCGGAAATTTTATGGGTAGTTCGTTGGAGGAGAGCTTTACCTTGCAGGGAGTGGTCTCCGTTTTGTAAGCAAACAGTTCCTTTATGCGTGGATGGATCATTTATTCCTTCTTTTCTTCCTCTGCTTCTTCCATTTCCTCCTCTTCCTCTAACTCCTCACCTCTTCCCAGATAAAGCTCCAGTTCTGCGACGGTGGATTCCATGAGCTTATCCTCAAGGATGCCCTTGATCAATCTGTTTAGCTTCCTCTCGTCTCCCATGGCTATGCCATTGAGCACATAATAAAGCCTTTTGGGCAGAGAAAGGGTGATCCTTCTATATCTGGCTCCGCCTTTCTTTCTTCCTCTCTTAGCCATTTTTAAACCTCCTCAAAAAGTTTTATGCTAATATTCTACCACAATTTACCTAAATTTATTCAACTTTCAGAAACTTTAAAAGCTCTTTTTTACCCTTTCCCTCCTTGGCTGATGTTATAACAATGGGTGCTTTCGAAAGAAGGATCAGTTCCTTTATGGTTTTCTCTTTTTCCTTTTGGTCTGCTTTATCTTCCTTTGTCAAAACAAGCACATAGGGTAGGTTAAAAGAAGAAAGAAACTCTATCATAGACCTGTCTAAGGGTGTAGGACCAACTTGGCTGTCTATGAGCAAAAACACCCATTGGATTTTTTCTCTGCACTGGGTAAAGTATTTTTCCATCATAAGCCTCCATTTTTCCCTTTCTTCGCCGGAAACCTTTGCGTAGCCATAACCAGGCACATCTACCAGATATAGCTCATCATTCCAGAGGAAGAAGTTAATGGCCCTCGTCCTGCCTGGTTCCTTGCTAACATGGGCCACCTTCCTTCCCACCAGCATGTTTATAAGGGAGGATTTACCCACATTGGACCTTCCCACAAAGACTACATGCCTTTTGTGATCCTCTGGAAAGTTCTCCCTAAAAGAGCCTACAAAAACTACTCCCTCTTTTCTTCCAGACATTCCTTTACTTCTCCCAACAAGTATAGAGAGCCGAGCACCAGCACATCTTCCTTTAGCCCAAAAACATCCCTCGCAGAGCTCAGAGGGACGACCTCCCTAAAGTTCAGCCTTTGGGCATGTTGCACCAGTTCAGATAGTTCCTCTCCCCTGTGGTGGTTGATGGGCACCAAATAGATTTTTTCCGAAAGCTTTCGGAGGAAAGTCATGGACTCTCTCCACTCCTTGTCCTTTAGCCCGGTAAATACGGGAGTTAGCTTTATGCCATGTTTTATCAACTGATGGACTACCCTCTTGACACCATCCGGGTTATGGGCACCGTCTATTATCAGCAAAGGGTTTTTCCTTAAGATTTCCATCCTCCCTTCCCACCTTGTCTCTTCAAGGGCCTTTCGCGTTTTGTCCTCGTTTAGTTTTATTACCTGACTTACCAAGGCAATGGCTACGCTGGCATTGTCTATTTGCCACTTGCCCCAAAGTCCCAGCTTGGCGGAGTTTATTGAAAAAAAGTCCGAGCTGAAGTTCTCCAAGTAGGTTTGCATGCCTTCCACCTTGCCGTAGGCAAAAAAGTCCATGCCCGCCACGATCAGGTCCTTCAAATCGCATAGCTCCAAGGCTTTGGGATACAAAGGTTCTTTGGGACTACCGATCACAATGGGTCTGCCGGGTACATATATGCCCAGCTTTTCGTAAGCCCTCTCTTCGGGACTTTTACCCAGCCACTTTACATGGTCCCTTTGAACGTTGGTGATGGCACAGGCGGAAGGTCTGCAGGTCTTGGTGGCGTCCCATCTGCCTCCCATTCCCACCTCAAAGACCGCAAAATCTACCTTCTCATCCTCAAAGAACTTTAGGGCTATTAGGGTGCAAGCTTCAAAGTAGGTAAGGTTAAACCTCTCAAAGACACCCTTTAGCTCCTTTACATACTCCTTTAACCTCTCTTCCTCTATCTTTTGTCCGTTCAGCCTCCACCTCTCCTTTTCATCGTAAAGGTGGGGAGATACAAACCAACCGGTTTTGTAGCCATGCTCCCTCAGAATGCGCTCCGCAAAGGCACAGGTAGAACCCTTCCCATTGGTGCCTCCCACCAAGAGGGAAACATAGGAGGGCTTTTTTAAACCCACATACTCAACCGCCTTTTCAATTCGCTCTAAGGTGGGTCCAATGTGGTAATCTTTTCCTTTATAAAGTTCATATTTATAAAGTTCATAGGGAATTTGATCTTCCACCATCATCGTAATAAAAATAGTATTAAAATTTTAAACCTCAGCAGAGGCTATGGCTGAATATTCCCTTGAGGAGAAGGATATTATAAAAGCCCTTAGCAAAAAGCCTATGCACTTTAACGAGCTTACCCACTTTCTTTCCTTGGACAAAAAGGGTAGAAAAGCGTTGAAAAAACTGTTAAAAAAGCTAAAAAAAGAGGGAACCATCATAGTGGAGGGCGGAAGGTATAGGTTGGCACAGGAGGAGATGGTAGTAGGTACAGTTTTGGCAAATCCCAACGGCTTTGGTTTTCTTGAGGTGGGAGAAGGTAAAAAGGATATATACATACCACCCCTTGAGATGGAAAGGCTTTTAAACGGAGACAGAATAAAGGCTAAGGTGGTGAAATTCAAGGGCAAAAAGGAAATAAGGGTGCTAAAGGTCCTAAAGAGGGGCACAAAGGAGCTGGTCTGTTCTGTAAAAAAAGAAAAGGGACAGTGTGTGGGAGTTCCCTTGGACCAGAACAGCTTTCACCGGGTCCTTCTAACAAAGGATGCCTGCAAAGAGTTAAAGGAAGGCACCGTAGTATTGGCAGAAATTGTGCGATACCCTTCCAAAGGAAGCCCAATACTGGGCAAAGTTAAAAAGGTCCTTGGAGACCCAGCAGAAAAGAACCTCATTGTGGATATAATCATCCACAAGTATAAGCTACCTCAGGATTACGAGCCGGAAGTTCTAAAGGAAGCCCAAAGCCTTTCCATAGATTGGGAGAAGGAGCTCAAGAGAAGAAGGGACCTAAGGGATCAGATATGCTTTACCATAGACCCACCAAGGGCGAGGGACTTTGACGATGCGGTTGCCATAGAAAAAACACCCGAGGGGAACTACCGCCTTTGGGTGCATATAGCGGATGTGTCTTACTTTGTGAAGGAGGGTTCTGCCCTTGACAGGAGCGCCTTTGAGAGGGGCTTTACCTTTTATCTGCCCGACAGGGCAATCCACATGCTACCGGAAAGGCTCTCTGCGGACCTTTGCAGTCTAAAGCCCAATGAGGACAAGCTTGCCTTTACCTGTGAGATGGTATTTAGCCCGAAGGGGGATCTGCTATGGTACGACATCTACGAGAGCGTAATAAGAAGCAAGGCAAGGCTAACCTATGATGAGGCCCTGCGACTTATCGTAGGAGACCCAGCCCTTGAGAAAAAGTATCCAGACCTTGTAGAACCACTCAGGCTCATGGAGAACCTATACAGGATTCTCTCTTACAGAAGGTGGGAGAGGGGTAGCATAGACTTTGACCTGCCAGAGGCAGAGTTGATCGTGGATGAGTATGGGGAACCTACCGCCATAGTGCCCTATGAGCGCCACATAGCCCACCGAATTATAGAGCACTTTATGATCTCCGCCAACGAAACGGTGGCAAAGCATCTTACCAGCGTAGGATATCCCTGCCTTTACAGGATTCATGAAAAACCAGACCCTAAAAAGGTGGAAAATCTGTTGGAGATCTTGGAGGGACTTGGCTACAAAGTTAAAAGGTTTTCCCTTGAGCCCAAGTTTTTCCAAAAGATTATAGAGGACTTTGAAGGTAGGGATGAAGAGCACTTGGTTAGGTTTTTGACCTTGCGTAGTATGATGAAGGCAAGGTATTCTCCACACAATTTGGGACACTTTGGACTTGCCAGCGATGGTTACACACACTTTACCTCTCCAATAAGAAGGTATGCGGACCTGGTGGTTCATAGGCTTTTGAAGAAAGCCCTCAGAGGAGAAAGCATAGACTACGAGCAGACGGTTAGCTACTTGGAAATGGTGGGAGAGCATCTTTCCCTACAGGAGGAGTTGGCGGAGGATGTGGAAAGGGAAGCCATAGACCGGTTAAAGGTAAGGTTCATGAAGGCGCACATAGGGGAGGAGTTTGAGGCTATAATAACGGGTGTGGTATCCTTTGGCTTTTTTGTGGAGCTTAAAGATTACTTGGTGGAGGGTTTGGTCAGCTTGTCCTCTTTGGAGGAGGATGAATACATATACGACGAAAAAGCCCACCGGCTTGTGGGCTATAGAACGGGTAAAATCTATCGTCTGGGAGACAAAGTTAGGGTAAAGTTAGTATCGGTGGATGAAGAGAGGGGTAGGTTAAGCTTTGTCTTGGCGGAGACTCAAAAGCCTTCATAGGCCTTTACATAGAGCTCGTATATGTCTTCCACGGTGGGCTCCACCGGGTTTATAGGAAAGAGTCCTCTGGAGAGCATATAGGTATCTTCTGTTAGTCTCTCTAACTTCTCCCTTTCCACACCAAGCTCTTTGAGAGAAACCCTCAAGCCCACCTTTTCCAAGAGCTCAATGACCGCATCCACAGCCTTTTCTGGCTTTGGTTCGTAGCCCATAATCTCTGCAAAGAGGGCGTACTTTTGTGGGTTCCCTTTGTAGTTGAAGGCGGTTATTGCCGGGGCGAGCGCCGCAAGTCCCTCCGCGTGGGCTATATTCGGATAGTGGGCGGAAACGGGGTGTTCCATGCCGTGTATTAGGGCTACCCTCTTTTTGTCTATGGCTATGCCCGCCAGCATGGACGCATAGCTCATCCACTCCCTCGCGGTTAGATTCTCCGGCTCGTTAACCGCCACCGGTAGCCACTCTTTGATAATCCTCAGTGCTCTTACTGCCAAATCATCCGCAAAGATGTTCTCCACCTTGTTGGTAAGGGATTCAAGGGCATGGACAAAGGCATCCACTCCCGTGATGGCGGTTAGCCTTGGGCTCATGGAAAGGGTCAGGGTTGGGTCTATGATGGCAACCTTTGGATAGTTCAGGGAGTGGGAGATGACCAGCTTTTCCTTTCTCTTTGGGTTTGATATAACCGAGTATCTGTTTACCTCACTACCCGTGCCCGCGGTGGTTGGTATGCATATTACCGGTCTGTTGAGGTAGGGAATGAGCCTGGGACCTTCTGGATAGTTCACATAATCCCATGCGTAGCCCTCGTTGGAGGAAACGATGGAAACCGCTTTGGCGGTGTCCAAGGCACTTCCTCCCCCCAAGCCCACTATGTAGTCTATTTTGTTTTCCACCACCAGGGCGCTCGCTTCATTTACCATTTGATCGGTAGGGTTTGGCTCCACCCGGTCGTAAAGGATCACCTCCTCCGCACCCCATTTTTTAAGGGAATGAATAGCCCTCTCTAAAGCTCCGTTTTCTTTGGTGCTGTTTTTACCTGTTATGATTATTGCCCTGTAGCCGTACCTTTTGGCAACCTCTCCTAAGGCGTCTAGCCTTCCACTCCCAAAGAGGACCTCAACAGGGAGGTAAAAATCAAACTTCATGCTTCTGTGATATCTTCCCTCTGAATCTCCATCTCCTCTGGAAGTGTACCTTCAAAAATAAGTGGTGTATAGGTAGGCACTATGCCCTCTTCCTCTGCTTTTTCTGCGCAGGCTGCATGGTATCTAGTCCAAGGTATAGCTAGCAGTCTCTCATATTCTATGTATTCTCCGCAGTACTCGCATACACCGTAGGTGCCCGCTTGAAGCTTTTGCAGTGCATAGTCTATCTCCCTTATCACGAACATCTCCCTTGCAGAAAGGTTGTCAAGGACCTCTTGGGTGTAAGTCATCTGGCTTATGTCCTCTTGGTCCCCTGGCTCCCTTATCTGCTCTCCGATCCTACTCTGCGTGTCTTCAATTTTTCTGAACCTTTCCAAAAGCTTTGCCTTTTCTTCTTCAAGTCTTTCTTTCAAAACCTTTAACTGTTCTGGTGTTAGCATACCAAACCTCCTTGTTTTTTGATTATAAGGGATATAATATATACGTCGGGTGAGAAATTCAAAGAAGCTGTAAATCTCTTAGGAAAAAAGCTTTGGCAAGGAGGGGGCTTATAATACCCCCAAACCCCACCAAGGAGGTAATAACATGAAAAATCACCTCTATAGTTTATACCAAATGATCCTACAGTCCCTAACTTTCTACCTTGGAGTTGATCAGGAAAAGAAAAAGGCAGGCAGACCTCCAAAAGTCTCTGACCTCCAACTCTGTGCCCTGTTTATCCTATCCTATATCACAAACACTCCCGTCTTCACACTGGCTAAATCTTT
>WYEK01000076.1 GCA_009903855.1 Thermocrinis sp. | reverse complement strand
CACCACCTTCTACTAAAATGATATTAAGTCTTCTTATAAGCTCTAACCTTAGGGCTTCCCTTCCTTCGGGCGTCCTCACAAAATCAGAGGTTTTGCTACTTATCACATCTATGATTGCATCCTTGATTATGGGCATTCTTTTATCTACCTCCTGTTTTACCTTTTCGTTGGAAAGCTCCAAGGTTATGGCTACCCTTGCGTAGGCGTCCGTTCCCTTGTCCGCCAAATTGACGGTGAATACTCCTAAATCTACCATAACTCCCACGTGGGAAGGACTAATCTTTTCCTCACCCTCCTTCTTAGACTTGTTGAGTAGGAAGAAATATACACCTCCTCCAGCAACTGCCAAAACTAATAAAAGTATAGGTATTAGAAATAATATCTTTCTTCCTCCCTTTTTCTCTTCTGCTTTTTCCTCCGCCATAGCCAAAAAACTATTATAAAATCTTTCACAATGGAACAGCTAAGGAAGTGGATAGAAGATTCCTTAAAAGGAGAGTATGAATACGAAGCATACATAGAGAGCACGGAAAAACTTTTGGTGGAAACCTCAAGGGAAAGCTTGGAAAACATTTCCAAGTCAAAGGAGGTTGGCCTGGGCATAAGAGTTCTAAAAAATTTTAAACAGGGATTTGCATACACTACAGACCTATCCTGGACGGCGGTCTCAAACTGCGTAAAGAGGGCAGTGGAATCCTTGGAGCTAACGCCAGAGGATGACGGCTTTGTTCTAAACAAAGGCGAGTTTAAAGGGCAGTTGCAAGCGGATTATGACCACGAAGGACTTGCTCTTAGTGTGGAGGACAAAGCGGAGTTGCTTATAAACCTTGAAAGACTTGCAAAGGGCTTTGACAGAAGGATTGTGGGTACAAGAAAAACAAGCCTGAAGGAGTTTAAAGTGGAGGTTCTTTGCTTTAATTCTCATGGTCTTGAATACAGCTATACAACCACCTACTTTTCCTGCCTTACCTCAGCCCTTGCAGTAGAAAACGGGGAAGAGGCTATATCCTACGAATACAGGAGCGGTAGATATTTAAAGGACATAAACTTTGAAGAGATGGCGAGAGATGTAGTCTTCAAGGCCACTGCCCAGTTAGGGGCGGTTTCTTACGAAACAAAGGTCATCCCCGTTGTCTTCTTCAGAGAGAGTGCGGTATCCCTTTTGGAGGCCTTCAGCCCGATGTTCCTAGGAGATGCCCTTGTAAAAAACAAAACACTGCTAAAGGGCAAAGAAGGTCAAGCAATAGCAAGCCCATTGCTAACGGTGATAGATGACGGAACCTTAAAGGGGGGTGTGGGTACTCTGCAGTTGGACACGGAAGGCATTCCATCAAAGAAAAACATAGTAATTGAAAAGGGAATTTTTAAAGGGTTCTTGCACAGCGTATACACTGCAGTCAAATGCAATGCCAAACCAACGGGCAATTCGGTAAGACACGGCTATAAAAGCTTGCCCACCTCCGGCATAAGGAACCTGTACATAGAGAGGGGAACCCACACTTTGGAGGACCTGTTGAGGGCTTACGATGAGGTCTTTTTGATTTTAGATCTAATGGGTTTGCATACCGTGGACCCAATCTCTGGAGACTTTTCGCTGGGTGCCTCTGGTATAATTTACAAGAATGGTAAGAAAGAGAAAGCAGTGAAGGGAGTGGTTATAGGAGGTAACATTCTGGAACTTCTGAAAAATTTGGTGGGAGTTGGAGAAGACCTTAGGATGTACGGGCAGGTGGGTTCTCCATCTTTGCTCATAGAAGCTGTAACAGTTGGAGGCTAAAGGTGAAAATATTTTTGTCTCTTATTCTCATAATATTGGGTTTATTATTGTTTGGTTGGGGAATTTATACATCCTTTGAAATATACGCCATAAAGAAGCAAGAAAAAATAAACGCAAATTTTGCCAATTTTATACTTTTCGTGTATGAAGGCAAGGAGCTAAAGAATATAGAATATCCAGACCAAGGATTTTTTATATTTAAACCTTCTGAAGGAAAGATATTTACATACGGTCAAGTACTTCAGAATCCTACGGATATCAATATGTATTCGTCTTACCATAAAATATTGCCATCAAAGGCAGAGGTATATATATACACTAGAAAATACAACTTTGGAGAATACATAGAAGAACTACTCAAAAATCCGACGGCGTTTGGTATAGCTTTGGCCGGATTAATACTACTTGCAATAGGTATTGTTTATATACTAATCCTACAAGCCCAACAGAAAAACACTGAAGGAAAAATAGTTGAAAAGATAGTTGAAAAGACCTACCCACAAGGCTTAGAAAGGAAGCTAAAGGCGCTTAGGCTGGTTATTGCTACCCATAGGATAATACCAAAGGAAAGTATTGAAGAAGCAAAGAGAATACTCGATGATATACTAAAAGAAATGGAGGGGAGAAAATGAAAGTCCTGATAGTTTCCTTTGACAGAAGTTTAGTAAAACAGTTAAAGAGCTTGCTCAGCGGATATGAAGTTATGGATGTTAAAAATGGAGAAGAGGC
>WYEK01000039.1 GCA_009903855.1 Thermocrinis sp. | reverse complement strand
TGAGCATTGCCAGACCCTTTGAGACCTCGTTGGCTATGTATTCAAAGTGGGGAGTGGCACCCCTTATGAGGACACCCAAAGCTACCACACCCTCTATGTCCTCCTTTACAAGTAGCTCCTTGACCGCCATGGGAATCTCCCAAGAACCCGGCACCCTAACAAGGGTAAGGTTTTCCTCTTCTCCTTCGTGTCTTAGAAAGCAGTCTATGGCACCCTCCACCAGCCTTTCTACTAGGGTATGGTTAAACCTGCTTGCTACAATGCCTATCTTTAGCCCCCTTGCGGTTAGCTTTCCTTCATAACTTCTCATAACTGAGCCTCCAATTGTCTATTAGTCTTGTGTTACCCACGTAAAGGGCAACCAAAATCCTATCGCCCTCCTTTACCTCCTCCACGGGATTTAACTCCTCATCCGTTATCTCTACATAATCAATCTTTCTAACATAGGGGTGCTTTAAAAGAAAATCCTTTATAGCTTCCTTTAGCAAGTTTGCGTCCGTGTTTCCTGATTGGAAGAGCTTTTGGGCAAGCAAAAAGGACTTGTAAATAGCCAAAGCGCTTTGCCTTTCCTCCGGGCTCAAATACACATTCCTTGAACTGCAGGCGAGCCCATCCTCTTCTCTAACAGTGGGTACGGGCACAATCTCAACCGGTAGAGAGAGGTCCTTTACGAGCCTTTCCACCACCTTTAGCTGTTGGTAGTCCTTTTCCCCAAAGTAAGCCCTGTCGGGTTGAACGATATGGAGCAACTTTAGAACCACTATGGCTACGCCGTTGAAGTGCCCGGGTCTGTAAGCACCCTCTAACCTATCGGTGAGCCCGGGTATGTCTATTTTTACCTTGGGTAGCTCAGGGTACATCTCTTGGTCTTCGGGGGCAAACACCACATCTACACCTGCCTCTTCGCACATGGCGAGGTCCCTCTCTAAATCCCGTGGATACCTCTCGTAGTCTTCACCTGCCCCAAACTGAAGGGGATTGACATATATGCTAACCACGGTGATCTCGTTTTGGAGCTTTGAGAGCTTTATCAGTTCCATGTGGCCTTTGTGTAGGTATCCCATGGTGGGCACAAAACCCACCGACAGATTGCTCCCATTACATCTCAATTCCTTCAAAAAACCTCTAATTTCCTTTATTTTCTTAAAGAGTTTCGGCATAGCTTTCCACCAAGCTAAATAATTATATCAGAGGTAAAAATCATACTCTCAATCCACATAAGGTGTAAATTTTTCTGCAGGGAGGTGGTAGAAATGATGGTTTTTGAGAGGGAACAACTCAAGGATAAGAATATATTTTTCTCTGACACAAGGGAGGTGCCCCTTCGCATAGAGGTCTCAGACAGAGAAATAAAGGTAATAGGCAGTAGCATGGAGGTGGTATTGCCAAAGGACTCCCTGAGGGCAAAGGCGATCCTTGATAGGCTCAGGATAGGGCGGGAAAGCGAGTTTTCGCAGGAGATATACTTATAATTTTTGCATGGAAGAGTTCAGAAGCGTTAGGGGTTTTCACGATATCTTTGGAGAGGAGCTTGAGAGGTTCAACGCGGTAAGACAGACCGTAAGAAGGATCCTTGAGCTCTACAACTTTGAGGAGATCATACTGCCGGTGGTGGAGTATGCGGAGGTCTTTCAAAGGAGCATAGGAGAGGCAACGGACATTGTCCAGAAGGAGATGTTTGTATTTCCCGATAAAAAGGGAAGGCTGTTAGCACTTAGACCGGAGGGCACTGCGGGGGTGGTAAGAGCCTTTGTTCAAAACAGGATGTTTGCCCTAAAGCCCTATACGAAGCTCTTTTACGAAGGACCCATGTTCAGGTATGAAAGACCTCAGGCGGGAAGATACCGTCAGTTCCATCAGATAGGTGGAGAGGTCTTTGGAAGCTTAGACCCTCTCGTGGATGCAGAGATAATAAGCATTGCCCACAAGGTGGTAAAAGAGCTAAAGATAGAGGCAGTGGTAGAGGTCAATTCCATAGGCTGTAAGGTGTGTAGGCCCGCATACAGGGAAGCTCTAGTACAATACTTGGAACAGGTAGCCGGACATCTGTGTGAGGACTGTATAGACAGAAAGGACAGAAATCCTCTCAGGGTTTTAGACTGCAAAGTGCCCACATGCAAGTCTGCAGTTAAGGATGCGCCCAAGATGGTGGATTTTCTGTGTGAAGAATGCAGGGAACACTATCAAAAACTGCTTGAGTATTTGAACATCATGGGCATTCCCTACGTGGAAAACCCTAACCTGGTAAGAGGATTAGACTACTACACAAAAACCGTCTTTGAGGTGGTCTCCCGGGAGCTGGGTATAACCATAATAGCAGGTGGAAGGTATGATTACCTTGTGGAGGAGATGGGTGGAGTGCCAACGCCTGCGGTGGGCTTTGCAGTTGGTGTGGAAAGGGTGGCAATGTTGGTTAAAGAGCTTCCGCAAAGACAGCCCCTTTATATGGTGATCCCCTTGGGAGAAGATACGGTTAGCTATGCCCTGAAGGTCTGCGAGCTTTTGAGAGAAAAGGGTAAGAG
>WYEK01000017.1 GCA_009903855.1 Thermocrinis sp. | reverse complement strand
GAGAGGGCTATAGCCAACGGTATAACCGTCTTCAGGGTCTTTGACGCTTTGAACGACAACAGAAACATAGCAACCGCAGTTAAGGCAATAAAGGAGCTGGGCGGTGAGGTGCACGCAGAGATCTCTTACACAAGAAGTCCCATACACACCTACCAGAAGTGGATAGAGTATGCCCTTGAGATCGCAGAGATGGGTGCGGACTGGCTGTCCTTCAAGGACGCCACCGGTATCATCATGCCCTTTGAAGTCTATGCCATCATAAAGGGTATAAAGGAGGCAACCCAAGGAAAACTCCCAGTGCTACTTCATAACCACGACATGAGCGGAACTGCCATAGTGAACCACATGATGGCGATCCTTGCGGGTGTGGATATGGTGGATACGGTGCTATCTCCATTAGCCTTTGGTTCCTCCCACCCTGCCACCGAGTCGGTGGTTGCCATGCTGGAGGGCACACCCTTTGACACAGGACTTGACCTAAGGCTCATTGACGAATGTGCAGAGATTGCCAGACAGATAAAGAAAAAATACAAAAAGTACGAAACCGAGTATGCGGGCGTCAATGCAAAGGTTCTCATCCACAAGATCCCCGGCGGTATGATCTCCAACATGGTAGCCCAGCTAATAGAAGCCAACGCCCTTGACAAGATAGAGGAAGCCCTAAAGGAAGTGCCCAACGTGGAAAGGGACCTGGGTTATCCACCCTTGCTGACACCATCCTCTCAGATCGTGGGCGTGCAGGCAGTTCTGAACGTGATAAGCGGAGAGAGGTACAAGGTGATCACCAAGGAAGTGAGGGACTACGTGGAAGGCAAGTATGGAAGACCACCCGGTCCCCTCTCCAAAGAGTTGGTGGAGAAGATCCTCGGTCCCGGAAAAGAGCCAGACTTTTCTATTAGGGCTGCAGACCTGGCAGACCCCAACGATTGGGACAAAGCTTACGAAGAGACAAAAGCCCTGCTTGGTAGAGAACCCACCGACGAGGAAGTTCTGCTCTATGCCCTCTTCCCCATGCAAGCCAAGGACTTCTTCATAGCAAGGGAGAAGGGAGAGCTCCATCCAGAGCCCATAGAAGAGCTGGCGGAAACCGCAGAGGTCAAGCCCGGCACAGTGCCCGGCGCAGCACCTGTAGAGTTTGAGATCATCTATCACGGCGAAAAGTTCAAGGTAAAGGTGGAAGGTGTAAGCGCCCACCAGGAGCCCGGAAAGCCAAGGAAGTACTACATCAGAGTGGATGGAAGACTGGAAGAGGTGCAACTTACTCCCCTACTGGAAGCCATACCCGCCGGTGGAGTATCTCAGGCGGTAGCACAGCAGTTGGAGGAAAAGGGCATTCCCAAGGCTACCCAGCCCGGAGACGCAACCGCACCCATGCCCGGTAGGGTGGTAAGGATCCTGTTGGAAGAGGGTCAGCCTGTCCAAGAAGGGCAAACGGTGGCAATAGTGGAAGCCATGAAGATGGAAAACGAGATCCACGCACCCATAACTGGCGTGGTAAAGAAGATCTTTGCAAAACCGGGAGACAACGTCACACCGGAGGATGCCATTTTGAGGATAGAACCGGTTAAAGGTGATTCCGATATCTACGGTTGATGGGTTATAATTATGGCTATGCTGAAGGAAGGAGATAAGGCACCGGACTTTTGCCTGGAGGGTATAGACGAAGAGGGCAAAGAGGTAAAGGTATGCCTCAAGGATCTGCTTGGGCAGAACCTGATAATATACTTCTACCCAAAGGACAACACCCCCGGTTGCACCCAAGAGGCTTGCGATTTTAGGGATAACCTGCAAACCCTTATATCAAAAGGCTACAGGGTCCTGGGTATAAGCCCGGACCCCATCTCCTCCCACAAAAAGTTCAAAGAAAAATACCAACTGAACTTTCCCCTTTTGAGCGACCCTGACTACACGGTGGCAAAGCTGTACGGAGCCTACGGCACCAAAAAGATGTACGGTAAAGAAACCAAAGGCATAATAAGGAGCACCTTTGTTATAAACCCAGACGGAACCATAAAGAAGGCATACTACAACGTGAAGGCAAAGGGACATGTCCAAAAACTCCTTCAGGAGTTATGAACCATCCAAAGACCGACAGACTTTTCAGCTGTTTGAACCGCACCCAAAGGGCTTGAAAGGGACACATAGAAGGATTAAACTCATTAGCTTATGATAGACACCCATTGCCATTTGGACCTTCTCAAAAAGGAAGACTACGAGGAAGCTATAAAGGATAACTCCTTAGAGTATTTGATAACGGTGGGTTATGATCGGAAAACCATACAGAACGCCCTCAGAATTTCCCAAGAGGTGGAAAAGGTCTACTGTGCCATAGGTTTCCATCCCCACGAAGCGGATAAAGTAAGAGACGAGGACTTAGACTGGCTAAAGGAGCTGGTACAAAAGAACCCAAAGGTAAAAGCCCTTGGTGAAATGGGACTGGACTTTTACAAAGAATACTCCGACAGGAAAAAGCAAGAGGATATCTTCAGAAAGCAAATTCAGATAGCGAGGGAGCTGGGCATCCCT
>WYEK01000116.1 GCA_009903855.1 Thermocrinis sp. | reverse complement strand
ACCAGTAGTTATGTTTAGGATCAAGCCTATGGCAAGCATCTGGGCGCCGATCCAACCAAAATAAGACGCTATGAGTAAAAGGCTCGCCACAACTTCCGCCTTTCTGCCGTAAAACCTTCTGTAAAAATCCCCAAAGGTCAAGAGGTTCAGCCTATACAAGGGCTTTGCAAAGAATAAACCCACCAATATTAGGCAGAGGGCTGCGCCAAAGGGGTCCTCTATCACTCCCCAGAGCCCTTCCTTTGCCATCTGAGAGGATGCCCCCAAAACTGTTTCTGCACCGAACCAGGTGGCAAAGGCAACAAAGGTAGCCATAAAGAAGGGAAGATTTCTCCCCGCCAAAAGGTAATCCTTTGAGTTCTTCACAAAGGTGCTCGCATAGACCCCTATGGCTAAGGTTAGAAGTATGTATAGAACTATAGAAAGAAGAAGCATCTCAGTCTAGCTTACCCAAAAATGCCAACAGCGCTGTTATGGTAGCTGGTGTGATACCATCTATCCTGCTGGCTTGCCCCACCGTCAGCGGTCTGAACTTTTTTAGCTTTTCCCTTGCTTCGTTTGTGAGCCCGGGTACCTTGTCGTAGTCTATATCCTCTGGAATGGGTGTATCCTCAAGCTTCTTTAATTTTTCGTTCAACTTCCTCTCCCTTTCTATGTATGGTTCGTATTTTAGCTGAATCTCCACCTCCTCCGCCACGTATGGGTGCTCTGGCACGCTAACTCCAAGCTCCTTTAGATCCCAGATAGAACGCTCAGAGGTCAAGAGTTGAGAAAGACTGTAAGCCCTAACATCGGAGCCTATTGCAACGGAGACCTTGTGTCCTTTGTAAAACTCAAGCCAAGCTTGAATTTCACTTTCCAACTCTTTTACCAGTTTATACTGTTCTTCCGTCAAAAGCCCCAGCTCTCTTCCCAACTTGGCGAGCCTCAAAATGGCATTGTCCTGCCTTAGGTAAAGCCTATACTCAGAACGTGAAGTGAAAAGTCTGTAGGGTTCCGTCACACCCTTTGTGGTAAGGTCATCCACCATTATACCTATGTAGCTCTCGTCCCTCCTGAGATATATGGGCTCTTTGCCAAAGGCTCTCAAAGCAGCGTTTATGCCAGCAAGAATGCCCTGTCCTGCCGCTTCCTCGTACCCTGTGGTGCCGTTAAAGTTGCCCGCGTGAAAGAGCCCTCTTATTTTCTTGGTCTCCAAGGTGGGATACAGCTCTGTTGGGGGCACCACATCATACTCTATGGCGTAGGCGGGTCTTATCAGCTCCACCTTTTCAAGCCCGGGGATAGACCTGTACATCTCCCACTGGACTTCTTCCGGTAAAGAGGTAGAAAGTCCATTGGGGTAGATCTCTATGGTGTCCCAGCCTTCAGGTTCTAAAAATATTTGGTGTCTTTCCTTGTCGGGGAACTTTACTACTTTGTCCTCTATGGAAGGGCAGTACCTTGGTCCTATGCCCTTTATGAGCCCGCCGTAGAGGGCAGTTCTATAAAGGTTCTTTCTTATGATCTCGTGGGTCTTTGGAGTGGTGTAAGTGATCCAGCAGAGGGCTTGGGGTTTACCCTTTTCAAACCAATAGCTTCCCACAGGCTCTGTCCAGAAGGAGAACTTTGGGGGTGGGTCATCCCCCGGTGCGGGTTCAAGTACAGAAAAATCTATGGTCCTCCTGTCCAACCTTGCGGGAGTGCCCGTTTTGAACCTCATTAGTGGAAAGCCATGCCTTTTGTAAAAGTCCGCCAGTCCTGTGGAGTTTGGCTCCCAAGCCCTACCGCCCGGAAAGGTTTTATCGCCTATGTAAATAACTCCGTTCAAAAAAGTACCCGTGGTGACCACCACAGCCTTTACTTTGTATTCAAGCCCGAGGCGAGTTTTTACTCCCACCACTCGGTTGTTTTCCACGATAATATCCACCACCTCGTCCTGTTTTATGTGAAGGTTCTCCTGATTTTCGCAGACCCTTTTCATATACTCTCTGTATGCCTTTTTGTCCGCCTGAGCCCTCGGAGACCAAACCGCTTTGCCCTTACGGGTGTTTAGCATCTTAAACTGAATGCCCGTATGGTCTATAGCCTTTCCCATCTCTCCACCGAGGGCGTCTATCTCCCTTACTACAATACCCTTTGCTACGCCACCTATGGCAGGGTTGCAGGACATCTGCCCGATGGTGTCTGCGTTCAGCACGAACATAACCGTCTTGGCACCCATACGGGCACTTGCCAGCGCAGCCTCTATGCCCGCATGACCACCACCTATAACCGCCACATCAAACTCATCCACCAACATAGGGATAAAATATATACCAATGCAACTTAGGGAACTAAGTGAAAGACAAAGGGAGTTTTTGAAAACGGTTTTTGAAATGGAAGAGTTGCCCTTAGATCAGGAGTTGGAGGAGTTTTTGAACTCCAAAGGTTGCAAGCTTTATAGCTGTCTTGGTTGCGGAAAGCTCATATTTCACGATAACTACGAGTTTTGGAACCTGACTGACTGCTGTGATGATAACTCCAAGCTGGTGGAAGGGGGGCTTTTGTGTGAAGTATGCTATGGCAA
>WYEK01000122.1 GCA_009903855.1 Thermocrinis sp. | reverse complement strand
TCATCTATGTGAAGCTTTATGTCTGTGTTGGCAACCAAGTGGGTTCTTGGTCTAACGCCGGTGGAGAGGATCACCAAATCTGCCCTCAAGAACTTCCTCCTGTCGCTCCCGTTTTGAACGACCTCCACCGCCTCCACCCACCCATCCTCCCCATGAATTGCCACAACCTGATGGTTCAGATAAAACTCTATACCCTCCTCCCTCTGCAGTATTTCCATGTACCTGTCCGCCATGTATTTGTCCAACATCCTCGGAAGAACTCGGTCAAAGAACTCCACCACCGCAACTTCTAAACCCATGCTTCTTAGCGTCTCCGCGTCCTCCACCCCTATGGGACCAGCTCCCACAATCACAACCCTTTTAACCTTTCCAGAGAGCACAAGATCTCTGATCCTTTTGGCATCATCCAAATTCTTCGCGGTGGTTACACCTCCCAGTTCCCTTCCGGGTATGGGTGGAATAAAGGCGCTGGCACCCGCCGCAAGCAGGCACTTATCGTAGGGAATTTCCTCCCCGCCCTTGACGATCACCACCTTTCTTTTGTTATCAATACCCACCACCTCCTTGTTTGGTCTGAAATCCACCTTGTAGCGCTCGTAAAACTCAAAGCCACCCTTGTAAAAGAGGGCAGACTCTGAAATGTCCCCCCGGATCACATTCTCCATACAATTGGGTGCGTAGGTAGGGTAGGGCTCATCAGACAGCACAATGATTTCCGAATCCTGATCCACCTGCCTGAAGGCTTCTATGGCAGAGGCGGAAGCTGGACCGTTGCCCACTATTACAACTCGCATTATATAATATTAATATAGCAGGCGGCGTAGCTCAGCTGGTTAGAGCGGAGATCTCATAAGTCTCAGGTCGGAGGTTCGAGTCCTCCCGCCGCCACTTACTCCTCAATCTTAACCTTCTTTTGCATCTGGAACATTCTCAGTACCTCTTCCACCGTTGTAGCATCCTCTGGCAGTTTGTCTGCCCTGACAAAGCTAACAGCCCTTGGAAATCGGAGGGCGTATCCGGGACCATCGCCTACCTTTCCGGCGGTATGCAAAGGTGAGCGGGTGATCTCGTCCGCAGAGACGGTTATAACGTACCTTGGTTCTACCCACGCGTCAGGAGTTATGAGAGAATCAACCCTGGCGTGCCTGTGTTCTAACTTTATGTGGTCTAACATCTCCTTTAGCTTGATCCATTCTTCTTCTGTGAAGCCCGAGCCTACCTTGGAGATGGTTTTAAAGGTGTCTGTGGAAGGGTCATAGACCGCGGTAAGCAAGGCACCTATTCCAAGTTTGCTCCTTGCACCCCTTCCGTAAAAGTAGCCCACGATTACCAGGTCCAGGGTATCCGCCAACTGTCCCTTGTAGCTCCTCTTTAGCTTTACCCAGTTAAAGTTTCTTGAACCTGCTGTGTATGGCGCATCAAGCCTTTTGCCCATAATACCCTCAAGCCCTCTAACTATGGCATCCTCAAAGAAATCCTCTACCTCTTTAGCGAAATCAACGATTTTGAGCTCCGAAAGCTCCAGAGTATTACCGGGAACTATTAACTCCTCCAACTTTTTCCTTCTTTCAATGAAGGGCTTGACCGTATAGTCTTCCCCTTCCAAATACAGCAGGTCAAAGCAAAAGAGCTTTAGTGGGTACTCCTTGGCAAACTCATAAACATCATACTTTCTCTTTCTTTGAATGGTAACCTGAAAGGGATAGAACTCTCCCGTTTGTTCATTAACCGCCAACGCCTCACCCTCTAAGATAATTCTTTCTATCGGAAGTTCTCCAACCGCAGACTTTATCTCAGGAAACATATCCGTCATGGGTTCCAGATTGCGAGAGTAGATATACACCTCCTTACCCTTTTTATGGACTTGTAGTCTAAAGCCATCATACTTTGCCTCTATGGCGCACCTTCCAAGCCTTCTGATTAGCTCCTCCGCATCTGCGACCCTCTCCGCCAGGGCCATCCGAACAGGGTATCCGGGCTCTATCTTAAACTCCAAAAGTCCATCCTTTCCCTTTTCCACCAGTGTACGGGCTACAAGACCAAGGTCCGAGCACAGATTGTATGCCCTTTCCACTAAATCTTTGTAATACCTGCTTCCCAAGAGCAGTGCCAATGCTTCTATGATGGTTGCGGTACCCACTCCCAGACGAAGGTTTCCCACAATGATCCTTAGTGCAAACTTTGCCTCAACGCCAGATAATGCTTTAAGGAGGTTTATAAGAAGCATAACCTTATCTAAGGTTCCCCTAGCCTTGGCTATTGCCATCAGCTCATCATAGACCTGTAAAAGACTAAGCCCCCTTCCTTCCCTCTTTATGACCTCCATAGCAACCATTCCCACATCACCAAGCCTTTTATAGATCTGCTGTATTTGGGCTAACCTAATACCCACCGCCTTTGAAAGGGCCTCTAGGGCTAACTTTTCCGAAACTCCAAACTCCAAACCTACAAAGGAGGGCACCAATTCCCCCATAGTGAGATAGACAAGCTTTCCAATCTCTTCTTTGTCAGCCTTTGAGAAAAGCTCATAAAGTAGCTCGGACATTTCAAGCCGGCTGGTGGTCTCTTCAAGCTTTTGAAAGAA
>WYEK01000078.1 GCA_009903855.1 Thermocrinis sp. | reverse complement strand
AGGGTTATGGAATTTGTGGAGAAGGTAGGCTATGAAGTGGTGGAGGATGTGGAACCTTTTTCTTATGCCTTTATCAACATGAACACCAAAGAGGATGCAAGGGTTATATTAGAAATATTATGAAAGAGATAGAGCTAAAAATTTTAGGTATGACTTGTGAACACTGCGTTAGGACAGTAAAGAATGCCCTATACAGCGTGGAGGGTGTCTCCGAGGTGGACGTCTCCCTTCATGAACAGCGTGCAAGAGTAAAGACAGAAGATCATGTTTCTTTTGAAAGCTTAAAGTCCGCAGTGGAAAGCTGGGGATACAAAGTGGTGGATGAGGTTTGAGGAGCTAAAGCCCAAGATACAAAGTCTAACCTATCTGGATGAGGGCTGGAGGGGAATTGTATACAGGGGTTTTTTTGAAGGGAAGGAAGTTGCCATAAAGGTGGCAAAAGCCCAAGAGAAAGAGTACGCCATAAGGAAGGAGGCAAGGATTTTAGAAAGGCTGAAGGACTATCCTTACTTTCCAAAGCTTATCCTCAGTGGAGAAGATTTTATCATGTATGAGTTTATTGAGGGTGTGCCCATAGAGGACCTTTCCCTTACCCCTGAGGAGAAACTGAGTTTATACATGCAGGTTTTGGAGATCGCCTATCTCCTAGACAGTCTTAGGATTAACAGGGATGAGTTTGCACGGCTTGACAAGAATCTACTAGTAGGGAAAGACGGAAGGCTTTACCTCCTTGACTTTGAGAGGGGTGCCTTGGATGTTAAAAAACCACACAACTTTACCCAATTTCTGCAGTTTTTGAGAAAGGAAGGAATAATATCCATAGCGCAAGCTCTTGAGCTGGGAAAGGAATACAAAAAAGAGCCAAAGTTGGTAAAGGAAAAGGTTCATGCTATCCTTAGTTCAGCTTTATCAATTGCTACTTGATTTCTACGGCTATCAAGGTTGGTGGCCTGTGGATGAAGGCTATCATGCAACCAAAGGCACAGACCCAAGGGATGAGATAATAATAGGGGCAGTGCTGACGCAAAACACCGCATGGAGGAACGTAGAAAAAGCTTTAGAAAACCTTAAAAGATATGGAGAGCTTTCCCTTGAGTTTATTCGGCAGGTATCCGCCAAAGAGCTTGAGGAATTAATAAGACCCTCCGGCTTTTACAGACTAAAAGCCCAGAGGTTAAAGCATGTTGCGGAGTTTTTTAATCCAACGGATGTGGTGGAAAAAGTGAGCAGAGAAGAGCTCTTGAAGGTAAAAGGTATTGGCAAAGAAACTGCAGACGCAATTCTCTTGTATGCAGGAGGTCGCCTGAGCTTTGTAATAGACGCCTACACAAAAAGGCTTTTCAAAAGGCTATATGGTCTGGATGGTGGCTACGAAGACCTAAAAACCTATGTGGAGGAGAACATTCCAAAAGACCTGACCATCTATAAGGAGTTTCACGCTTTGATTGATGAACATGCAAAAAAATATTGTAAAAGCACCCCCCGGTGTGGGGGATGTTTTTTGAAGAACTTCTGTCTTAGTGCAGTCCCATCTTCTTGAGAATTCTATCTCTCCAAAGCCATATTAGAATGCCCATAACTATAAGATAACCTATGGTCACTACGCCCATAATGTTTCTCTTTGCCTTTTCCTGAGGGGGTGGTTCAGATACAGACCTCAAATAGGCAATGATTTTGGCTGTCTCCTCTGGTCTTCCGGCCATAACAGGGGGCATCGTTGTACCAGGTAGAACCTTTTGGGGTTCAAGGATAAAGTTGTAAAGATACTCAGGGCCCTTTACCAAGTATATGGTAGAAAGGTCTGGAGGAACTTTTCCAAAGGATTCCTTCAGGGCATTTAGGTCGTTCATGAATACAGCTTCGTAAACATCTCTTGGAAGGACCTTACCGTACTTTTCTTGGAGAGATGCCAGCATAGGGTTAGCCTGCACCTGTGTCAAGTAGAGGGCATCATACCTTACCGAGTGGCAAGATGCACAGTTTTGAATGAATAGTTCTCTCCCTTCCTTTGCATACTTATAATCCATGGCGATCTTTCTGTGTTCTGGAGGCATTTCATACTTTTCGTGGGGAGCAAAGATGTTGTTGATCCATACTATGTAGAAAAAGGCTACGGTAAGCACTGTGAAGAATATTGTCTTAATCATTTTTGCTACCTCCTTTGGCTTTGTACCAACCCCATTCCAAGATGGATATTATAGGCAAGGAGATAAAGAAAGATAGAAAGGCTAAGGTAAATATGAGTCCAAGCAATGCGTTGGTTGGGGTTGGAGGCATGGCTCCCAGAATGGTCAGAGCCATAGAGGATATTACAAGCACCACAAACATCACAAAGAATAGAGGTCTATTTCTTGCACTCCTTAGGGGCGAAAAGTCCAAGAATGGTAGGATCAACAGAAGTAGAAGGGCTAAGTTGAACCCTACAAAACCCAAGAACTTGTCTGGAATGGACCTAAACATGGTATAAAAAGCCAAAAGATACCACTCGGGTGCTATGTGGGCGGGTGTCTTGAAGGGATTGGCTGGGTCGTAGTTATCTGCGGGCAAGAAGTGTTTCATGTAGAAGAACACAAAGAAGAAGAACA
>WYEK01000052.1 GCA_009903855.1 Thermocrinis sp. | reverse complement strand
TCCGAAGTGGGAGAGCCAAAAGAAATGGCGGTAGATGTAATAGAGACTTTTAACTACTTGCTTGGGCTAAAGATAAACAAGTTAATGCGTAAAGAAAGGGAAGGGAACAGATACACATTCATATTGGGAGAAAGGGAGGGCAAAAGTGTGGCGGTGGTTTGGAGGGTTTATTGGGAAGGATGGAAGGAGGAGGATTACAAAAAGGACAGGGACTTTATAGGGGAGATTTTGAAGGAGTTTAACCCGGAGATTATATACATAAACGGACAGCATGCCTTAGCCTTTGAAAGCTTTAAACCCGATGTGCGGAACATAGAACCTGAATTCAAAAGGCTTATGTTTAGCCATGAAAATTGAAAAGTATTTGGTCTTAAACAAGTATTTTTTAGGGCTTTTTGGTGAAGAGGATAACAGAGGGCTTTTGAGATATCTAAAAAGTGTGGAAGAGGGCGAAAGGGATGGTCTAACGAACTTTGCTATAAATCTTATGACAAAGGAGGGAGTAAGACTTCCAAAGGATGAGCTAAAAAGATACGACCAAAACATACAGGAATACCTACGGAAAATCAACCAAAGCAGACCGGAAAGGATAAGGCTTAAATACTTTCAATACTTGGCGGTTTTGTTCACGGAGATATTCTTAGACAGGTTAAAAAATCAAAAGTGGGAGTTTTTGGCGGAGTTAAACGATTTTGTTAATAGTAATAGTTTGGAGAAAAAGGTAAGAGAAACCGTAGGTGAATTTTCGGAAGAAGACCTTAAAAAGCTTGCCTTTTGGATGGCAACGGGGTCTGGCAAAACCCTCATAATGCACATAAACTATTTGCAGTTTTTGAAGTATAAACCCTTTGAACCGGATAACATTTTGTTAATCACTCCCAACGAGGGGCTTTCCAAACAGCATTACGAGGAAATGCAAAAAAGCGGTATTCCATGCAGACTTTACAGCGAAAGCGGGAGTTCAAGCGGACAAAGGGAACACGAAGTTTTGATAATAGAGATCACAAAGTTAGCGGAAAACACAAGGGGAAGGGGAAGGTCTATACACATTTCAGCCTTTGAGGGGAAAAATCTTATCTTTGTGGATGAGGGGCATAAGGGCAAAAGGTCTGAAGAGAAGAAGTGGGCAAAGCTTAGGGACAAGCTTATTGAAAAGGGTTTTGCCTTTGAATACAGTGCCACCTTTGGGCAGATATTAGACAAGGAGGATATCCTAAAGGAATACGCAAAGGCAATAATCTTTGATTACTCTTACAAATACTTTTACCTTGATGGCTACGGAAAGGACTTTTGGGTGCTAAACATCAAAAACTCAAAGATTGATGACTTTACAGAAATGGCTTTTTGTGCAAACCTTTTGGACTTTTACCAACAACTTTTGGTTTATGAAGAAAAAAGAGGGATTGCCAGAGAGCATAACATAGAAAAACCACTTTGGATATTCGTAGGTTCCACCGTCTCGGGCAAAAACATAGACTCAGACATAGTAAAGGTTTTGGACCTTGTAAGAAATAGCTTAAACAGGGATTGGCTGAAGGAGAGGATTGACAAAATCCTAAACGGAGAGTTTAAAAACCAACAGGGAGAGGATATTTTTAGGCATAAGTTTGAAAGGTTAAGAAGGGGCTTTGATTTGGAGGACCTTTACGAAAAAGTTTTCAACGGCAGGGGGAAGCTGAGGGTTCTTGAGATAAAGAGGGCGGAGGGAGAGTTTGGGCTAAGGCTTGGAGAAAACGCATACTTTGGCGTGGTAAATATTGGGGATGTGTCTGCCTTTAAAAAGCTACTAAAAGAGAAGGGCTTTGAAATAGAGCAGGACGCAATAAGTGATTCTCTCTTTGCTAATATAAAAAGGGAAAACTCCACCATTAACATACTCATCGGTTCCAAAAAGTTCATAGAGGGCTGGGACACTTGGAGGGTATCCTGTATGGGACTTTTGAACATCGGAAAGGGCGAAGGTCCGCAGATCATCCAGCTTTTTGGAAGGGGCGTAAGGCTAAAGGGCAAAAACCTTTCCCTCAAAAGGTCTGGCAATCCTGAAATCTCAACCCTTGAAACTTTAAACATATACGGCATATCCGCAGACTATATAGGTAAGTTTTTAGATGCCATAAAGAAAGAAGAGGTGGAGTTTGAAGAAATAAAAGTGCCTGTGCGTGTGTTAAACAGAGATCTTTGGAAGGACTTTCCTTATCCTACCAAAGATGAAAGCAAAAGGTTTGAAAGGGAGAGGGTTTTACACTTAAGTGTAGATATAACAATTTCTGCTTCTATGAATCTGGTGCCAAGCATAGCGGTTTACATGGCACAGGAGCGAAGGGAAGATGTTCAATCCTCCACAGTTAGAACTGGGATTGCGTCAAAAAGCATCGCAGAGCTTGTGGATATAGAGTTGTTTGATTGGGAGAGAATTTATACAGAGCTTTTGGAATTCAGAAGGGAGAGAGTTTATTTAAACCTTAGCTTTGATTTGGAAACTTTAAAGACAATCCTCATAGAAAGATGCAGGGTTATTGTGCCAAACGATTTTGAAGTAAAAGACTTGGAAGATTTGAAGAATTTAGAAAACATAGCCATTTCCCTTCT
>WYEK01000055.1 GCA_009903855.1 Thermocrinis sp. | reverse complement strand
CTCCTGCCCGTTTATTCCCTGAAATGGGATAAAGATATAAAGGTGTTGGTAGTTTATGGGAAAAAGAGTTATCAGGTGGATGCTTTTAAAAGCGTGCTTGAAGAAGAGGGAATACCCTATAGGATTGTGAGTATAGAAACCCTTTTATCAGCAAACCCTAAGGAGTTAGCCCAACATAAACCTGCGGTTATCATCCCAGATGGGACCTTGCAATACATACATCCAAGCGCAGTAGAGTGGTTTAAGGATTATCTTTCTTACGGAGGAAGCTTGCTAATTTCTCAAGATGCGGGTATAAAAAACCATGCGGGTGCATATTTAAAGTCTGCCATTTTTAGCCCTCTGCTTGGCATAAACTACATTCTTTATGACAAGTTAAAGGCAGACAGCTTCTCGGAAGGATATGTAAAGGTAGTGGATGGAGATCTTGAGATAACACCGGGTAAGATAGATAAAAAACAGAGGCTTATAACAGGATACATGTATGGAGGACTGACTTACCCTTACGCTAAGACAGAAGACAACGGATTTGATGGAAGAACCGTTGCATTTATAGTAGACAAAAAAGATAGCAACGAATACAAAGTATTAGTGTGGAAAAAATACAAGGAAGGATACATCTTTTACTCTTCCTTACCCCTTGGACATCTTAAAGCTTACTCAGATGATATGGTTTTGAGGTCTGTTTTAAGATACTTCCTGTTCAAGCTGGTAAAAATTCCTCACCTTATGAACACTCCAAAGGGTAGAGGAGGGCTTGTTATAAACTGGCACATAGATGCTAACCCTGACTGGATTTCTATTCCTATGATGTTAGAAAAAGGCTATATTAGAAAGGGTCTTGAGTATTCCTTCCATATCACCGCTGGCGATTTCAGGGATGAGCCAGGAGATAACCTTGGTTTTGACGCATGTGGTAAAGGTAGAAAGTATGTGGAGATGATTATGCCTTATGGTACTATAGGTTCCCATGGTGGATGGGCTCACAACTGGTTTTCTTATGGAATACTTGACAGAAGGATTTCCGAAAAGGACATTTACAAGTATATTGAAAAGAATAACCAATGCCTTGAGTCTATAACAGGCTACAAGATAAGGGAGTACTCTGCGCCCAACGGTGTTCATCCTCAGCCTGAAACCACTAAGATACTTGAAAAGCTTGGTGTCGTCGCCTATTATTATACGGGAGATAGTGGTTCATCTCCTAACAGAACTTTTATAGGTGGCAAAATGGTTTCCTCCAAAGTTATAGCCTTTCCTATAACACCTTATGAAGAATATGCCTCCCTCTATGAGATGCATAAGAATGGTGTAAGCCAAGAACAAGTTTATAAATTTTTGGTGTCCCTTACGGACTTCTGTATAAAAAATAGACAAATTAGACTCTTTTACTCGCATCCTTACGACATTCCTTTGTATCCTAATGCCATTCTCCGGGCTGTAGATTACTGGGAAAGTAAAGAGAAGGACGGATTACTGGAGGTGCACTCTATGAGTTACTTTGCAGACTTCCTTTTGAGATTTTTAAAAACGGAATATAGCTTTAGGAAAAAGGGTGATGAATTAGTCGTTAGGCTCAAAAATCCAGAAGGATTAAAAGACATAGGAATTGCTATTCCAAATTATTATGGGAAAGTTTTAAGTTTTCCAAAGGAAGTAGTCTTTCTTGCCCAGGATGAACACTTCTATTACTTTTACGTTAATGAAAATGCTAAGGAGCTGGAGCTTACTTTTAAATTCCATTAATTATGAATGTGGAAGCTACTATTGGTGATTCTTCTTACAATGAAGTTTTCTTTTTCACACCCTGTCCTTGATATTCTCAATAACCATTACACAGTGCCTTATTTAGTGAACCTCACTGCTATAGACCTACTTCCTCAAGACCCAAAAAGGGTCAAGAGATATATAGAATGGTATTTAAGGCATCTTAACTATCCAGACATGTATGGCTTGACGGGAACTATTTATGATTATTACATCACCGAAACTTCAGAGGTTCCTGCTTACACATACGATTCCGCAGACTCCTATGCTGCTACTTTTCTTTTCCTTGTTTTTCTTTACACAGAAATAACTGACGACTACCAGCTCATAAGAGATAACTTGCAAAAGCTAAAGGACATAGCTTATGTGATAGCTTATCTGCAAGATACGGACGGACTTACAAAAGCTCTTCCTCATTTGAACCTTAAGTATCTTGTGGATAACATAGAAAGTGTATGCGGGCTTAGAGCTTTTTCATTTCTACTACTGAAGTTAAAAGATTCTGATTGGCATTATTACTTTGCGATTTCTCATAGTGTAGAAAGCTCTATGATGAGAAATTTAGTGCGGGGTGAACAAATAGCGTGGGCTAAGCTTGATGATGAACTTTTTATTGCAAACAATTCTACTGTATATCCTGATATTTATGCTAAGGCTGTTTTCTATACCTTTGTGGGCAGACCTGTTCCTGGTGAGTGGTTAAGGAAGTTTGACTATTTCCAAAAAACGGCGATAAAGGTGGTAAAAATGTGTAGAAGATACAATAGATATTGGAAAACATCCTCACCCTAACCCTTGACTTTTTGTTAAATGAGAATTATTATCAATAAGAGGAGGAAAC
>WYEK01000050.1 GCA_009903855.1 Thermocrinis sp. | reverse complement strand
AGAAACTCGCAACTCTCTGAGAGCCAAAAGCTGAAAAACCCCACACCACTATGAAGCTCAAGAACCCTCTTTACCTTCTCTCCCTCAGCCACCAATTTGGGAAAATCCTCATAGAGGGTATGATTTACCTGAAAGAAGGAATCGTTGCTAACTCTGAGGATAAACCTCCCGCTCCTAACAAAGGTAAATTCCCTTCCCACCACCGCCCTTTTGATGAACTTTCCACCGAGCAGAGTGTAGTTGCCTAGCCCCACCACCTCTTTAGGCAGGATGTGTTCCTTTAGCTTTCTCAGTTTTTGAGTTTCCATAGGGCTTATGGTTATGAGCTTTAGAAGAAATTCGTCTTCATGAGGTGAGTAAAAAACGTGGATTTCTTGAAGTTCCTTTACCAATCTGGCAGTTTCTTTCAGGGAGGGTATCAGCTGATTGATCCTTGGATGTGCCAAAAGGCACTCTTCGATGGGCACCAGCTCCCCACTGCCCCAAGCAAAGAAGCCCAGACGCCCTTCCCTTATCTTAAACTGAACCCTCGTTCTGTAGCCAAACTCCTCCTTTGAACCAAGGATACCGTTAACAGATTCCAGTTTTATCTTTCCTATCCTCTCCAAGGATTCTAAGAGTATGTCCGCCTTTGCTCTGAGCTGTTCTTGATACTCTATATGCTGCCACTGACAGCCACCGCAGTGGGTGTAATATTTGCAGGGAGGTGTTCTTCTCCATTGGGAGCCTATCTTTACAGTCTTTACCACCGCCTCCGTGTAGTCCTTCTTTTCCTTTAGAACTTCCACCTCCACCAGTTCTTTTGGTGCGGCGTACCGAATGAAGAACTTTTTACCCCTATCCTCCCCAAGTCCATATCCACCATACACGAGCTTTTTTACAAACAGGTCTAAACCCATATTAGCTTAGTTGGGAGAGCTTTTTGAAATCCTCTTCCGACATTACATCAATATACCACCCCGTTATTCGGTTCGCCAGTTTTACATTGACGCCCCTTTTTCCTATGGCAGAGGAGAGCTTTTCCTTTGGCACAGCCACCTCAACCCTCTTTTGGTTCGGGTCAATTCTTATATCCACCACAGGGGCTGGCGCAAGGCTCTTCTTCACAAGTTCCTCTATGTTGTCGGTGTATTTTATTATGTCTATCCTCTCTCCCGAGAGCTCTTGAGTTATGGGTGCAATCTTGGAGCCTCGTAATCCTACCACCAATCCCACTGGGTCTATGCGAGGGTCCTTAGCCTTTACCAGCACCTTCGCCCTCTCGCCGGGTTCCCGGGCAATGTTTAAAACCTCCACCTCTCCCTCTTTTATCTCAGGAATTTCCGCCTCCAAAAGCTTTCTCAAAAAGTTAGGGTGGGTTCTGGAGAGGATTATCTCGTAAGTTCCTCTTTTTCTGATAACCTTCAAAAGCAGCGCCTTTATTCGGTCTCCCGGCTTGTAGCTCTCCTTTGGTATTTGCTCCCTCTTAGGGAGGACCGCCATAACCTTTCCAAGGTCCACCACCAAATCGCCGTTTTCCAAAACCCTACGCACAATACCTATTACAATCTCACCCTCCAGCTCTATAAACTCTAAGTATCTCCTCTCCTCGTCTGCCCTTTCAAGCTCCCTCAGAAACTCTTCCTTTGCAGCGTATGCTGCGATACGGTCTATCTCCTCCGGAACAATATCCAAGGGAAACCTTTCTCCCTTTCTAACCTGATAAACCTTTATGCCATCCTCTGTGAGCTCTACTTCTAAATTGTTCTTTATTTTTCTGTCCTTTTTTATGGCTAAAACTATTGAATTTTTAAGGGCTTTTTCTACAAGCCACTCGGGTAGATTTTTATCCTTCGCCACCTGTTCAATGAGTTTTTTAAGATTTCTCACCATTTTTCTATCTCCAAGTTCGCCCTTGCTATCATTGAAAGAGGAATATGTAGCAGTTCTTCAGTCCCTTTATCTTTAAGCACCAGCACATCGTCCTCTACGTCTTCTATTGTTCCAATAAGCTCCCTTCTGTTTTGAATGGGCTCCCTTAGAATAACCTTAACGAGCCTACCATTGAAAAAGCTAAAGTGCTCTGCCTTTGTTAGCTCCCGGGTAAGCCCCGGAGAGGAAACCTCAAGCATGTAAGAGACGGGAATAATGTCCTCCACATCCAAAAGGGCGGAGATCCTCTTGCTGATCTCTTCACAATCTCCCACCGTAATTCCCCCTTCCTTATCCACTATTATCCTCAAAACCCACCCCCTCTCAGGTTTAAACTCCACATCAAAAAGCTTATATCCCATCTTGCTAACAATGGGCAAGACCATCTCCTTTACCCTTTGGACTATGGCTTTATCGTCCAACTGCATGGAATTATTATCCTACAAAAAAAAGCACCTTGTCAATCTTTCAACTCCACACTTTCAACTCCACACGGTGCATTAGGAACATAGCAGTGGAAAGGTTTTCCGCCCAGTATGTAGCAATAGACTTTCAACTCCACACGGTACATTAGGAACTTCTATTGTGCTCATTCTTATAGCCGAAGCCAAAAATCTTTCAACTCCACACGGTACATTAGGAACAAGGTAAGCCAGTGGCATATGGACGCTTGATGTTCATCTTTCAACTCCACACGGTGCATTAGGAAC
>WYEK01000009.1 GCA_009903855.1 Thermocrinis sp. | reverse complement strand
TGCCCTCCCTGATACCGCTAAAATAGTGCAAAAGCACATGGTAAAAGAGTAAACCTGCGTAAGTGCCATCCTTATTTACCACTATGAGAGGCTTTTTATTGAAGGTAAAGAAGTCAAAGAGCCCCTCCAGTCTGTCCAAAGAGGATTTGAAGGTTTTTACCTTTGGCAAGGAGGAAGTTATGTCTCCTACCTTTAGGTCTGACCTGTGCTGTGCTATCAAAAGGTCTTTCTTTGAGACAACGCCTAAGGGTTTTCTATCCTTTACCACCACTAACAGGTCGTATATACCATATTCTGCGAATATTTTGAGTGCCTCCAATATAGAAAGGTCGTAGTTAAGGGTTGGCACCTTGGTGGCAATTTCCCGAAGTTCAACTTCCCTCATCAGAGCCTTAGCCCTTTGATCCTTTCCGCTGCCTCCAACAGCCTTTGGGTGGGTACTGTCAGGGAAATTCTAAAGTAGCCCTCTCCGTGTTCTCCAAAGCCGTTTCCTGGTGTGCAAACAATGGCACACTCTTCAAGGAGCTTTTCTACAAACTGGGCGGAGCTAAAGCCCTTTGGCACCTTCACCCAAAGGTAAAAGGTGGCGTTGGAAGGATAAACCTCCAAGCCTGCCTCTTTGAGGGCTTTGGTCATCACCTCCCTTCTTTCCTTGTATATATCCCTTAGCTTTTGAATTTCCTCCTCAGGAAGGTTTAAGGCGGTAATACCCGCTTCTTGGATAGCTTGGAACTGTCCCGAATCCACGTTGGTCTTTACCTTTCCAAGCCCTGCTATGAGCTTTTCGTTTCCCACCGCCATACCCAAACGCCAGCCGGTCATGTTGAAGGTCTTTGAAAGGGAATGAAACTCTATGGCAACATCCTTTGCACCCTCTACTTCCAATATGGACGGAGGTCTTTCTCCATCAAAATAAATCTCTGAGTAGGCAAGGTCAGACGCCACTATTATGTTGTGCTCTCTTGCCCAGTCTATGAGCTCTTTGTAAAATTCCCTTGTGGCAGTGGCAGAGGTTGGGTTGTTAGGATAATTGACCCATATGATCTTAGCCTTCTTTAGCACATCGGAGGGAACGCTTTTGAAGTCCGGAAGGAAGTTGTTCTCTTCTTTCAATGGCAGGATATAAGGGACTCCTCCAGCAAAGAGGGTACCGATCTTATAAACCGGATAGGCAGGGTCTGGGCAAAGCACCACATCTCCTGGATTTACAAAGGCTAAGGGAAAGTGGGCAATTCCTTCCTTTGAACCGATCAGTGTAATTACCTCCTTCTCAGGGTCCAGTTCAACACCAAACCTCCTTTTATACCAATCTGCCACCGCTTGGCGGAAGGAGAGCATACCCTCGTAAGAGGGGTATCTATGGTGCTCGGGCTTTTCTACCGCCCTCTTCATGGCATCTACTATTGGCTTGGGAGTAGGCATGTCCGGGTCTCCTACTCCTAGGTCAATAACATCCGCCCCTTGGGCGATCTTTTCCCTCTTCTTCTTGTCAATTTGGGCAAAAAGGTAAGGGGGAAGCTGGGAAATCCTCTGGGAAAACTCAAACATTTCTACACCTCCGAGGAAGTTTTTCTTAGATTTTTACGTCTTAGTAATTTTTGATACTCTTCAAGGGCTAACCTTTCCTGTTCTGCAAAAAGGTCCTCCCTGCTTATAAGGTTTTCCCAATCTACTTTTTGGGCATCAAACCATGGACCATCCGAGCAAGCAAGCTTAACAGAGCCATCCACCAGCACCCTACACACCAAACAGAGTCCCACCGCATCCAACATATGGGTGTTTACCATGGCTATGTGTGGCGTTTCTGGGTTTAACTTTAACACATCCTTTGAGAGCCTGTTGCCACCAGCGGAGATTATAAGATCCGCATCCACCCTCTTGGGTTCCTTTAGCACTTCAACCCGGTCAAAGAGGGCATCCAACCTTTCCCTGAGAGGCAAAAAGCCATCCTCGGAAAGGAAATAGAGTTCAAGGGAATTGTCCTCCGCCTTTAAAAACTTAGCCACGTTATAGAGGGGCGCTATGCCCCAACCTACACCAAAGCAAGCTATCCTGCCATAGTTTTTCACGGGGAAGGGTCTCCCTAAAGGACCTGCAATGTATGATATCTGCTGGGCTTCCTCTTTTAGCTCCAAGGTGCTCCTGCCTACCACTTTAACCAAAAAGCTAACCTCATCCCCATCCACTTCTAAGATGGAAAGAGGAATAAGCTCCGAAAGTTCAGTATGTTGCAAAAGGGCAAACTGACCAGCTTGGGCTTTTTGGAGGTGTTCCGCCCTTACACTTAGAATAAAGTAGTCTTCGCTTAAGTGCTCCTTCTTTAAGACTGGATACATTAGCCTTATTTTATTTTAATCCAAAAGTTTTAGTATCTCTTCCACCAAGAGGTCCCTGTTTTCTTTATTTACCTCAATGACTACCGCCCCTTGAAGCCTTCTGACGTCCCTCACCAGAGGATGAACATCCCTTATGGGAATGGTGGCAATTACCTTGTATTTCGGGTTGAAAAGGATCTCTCTTACCATTTCTCTAAAAGCCTTAGAAAATAGCTCCATCTTTCCGATTTCGTCTATAACGATGTAAACGTCCTTTAATTCTTTTGCCTTTTCCAAGATGGGAAGGGCTACCGACTCAAA
>WYEK01000108.1 GCA_009903855.1 Thermocrinis sp. | reverse complement strand
GAAGGCTATGGTCCAAGACTACCGGGAAAACTTTCTCTTTGTGGGCTACACCCCAGAGGTGGAAAAATACTACGCCCAAGCCCATGTATGCGTTGTTCCATCAAAGGGAGAGGAAGCCTTCCCAAGGGTTGCCCTTGAGGCGCTAATAAGTGGCTGTGCCTTGGTGGTTTCTGACTCGGGAGGGCAAAAGGAGGCGGTAATAGAAGGTTTCAACGGCTACATCTTTGAAAGGGGAAACCCAGAAGCACTTAAGGAAAAACTCTCCTTAGCTTTGGAAAACTGGGAAACCTTCTCCCAAAACTCCCAAAAGCTATACTGGGAAAAGTTTTCCACCCAAAGGACCATAAACAAAATCCTTGAGATTTTCACACGTTGAACCTAAAGTACATTATGTCTCCGTCTTGAACCACGTAATCCTTGCCCTCCAACCTTACCAAACCAAGCTCCTTTGCCTTGCTTAGGGATGGGAGGTTTTTGTATTCTTCGTAGTTGATGACCTCCGCCGCTATGAAGCCCCTTTCCATATCCGAGTGGATCTTGCCCGCCGCTTGCGGTGCCTTTGTGCCCTTTTTGATGGTCCAAGCCCTGCTTTCCTTCTCGCCGGCAGTAAAGAAGGTTATAAGTCCAAGCAGACGGTAACCCTCTCTTATCAGTTTATTGAGCCCGGGCTCTTCTAACCCGTAAGCCTTCAAAAGCTCAAGCTTTTCTTGACCTTCTAATCCGATCAAATCCGCCTCAAGCTTGGCGCACATAACCACCACCGGCGCAGACTCTTGCTCTGCGTAAGCCTTTACCTTTTCGGACCACTCATTGCCCTCTGGCAAATCTTTCTCTCCCACATTGGCAACGTACATGGTGGGCTTGATAGAAAGCAAAAATAGAGTTTTCTTTGCATACTCTATGGTTTCCTCTCCAAGTTCGTCTTTGTGCCTCCTCAGAGGCTCCATTCTGTCAAGGACCGCCTTTATCTTTTCCAAATGTTCAAGCTCCTCTTTCACCTTTTTGTCTCCAAGCCTTGCCATCTTTTGAACCTTTTCTAACCTTCTTTCCACCGTCTCCAAGTCTTTGGCTATTAGCTCCAAGTCTATAATCTGGGCGTCCCTTATTGGGTCAACCTCTCCCTCCACGTGCACCACATCCGGGTCCTCAAAGCATCTCAGAACCTGAACTATGGCATCCACCTCTCGGATGTTTGCCAAGAACTGATTGCCCAGACCCTCCCCTTTGCTGGCGTTTCTTACCAAGCCCGCAATGTCCCAAAACTCTATGAAGGTGGGTGTGATCTTTTTTGACCTCTCCTTTTGGGCTATGTGATAGAGCCTTTGGTCTGGCACCTCCACCACGCCCACGTTGGGTTCAATAGTGCAAAAGGGATAGTTGGCAGACTGTGCCTTTGCGGACTGCAAAAGGGCATTAAAAAGGGTTGATTTTCCCACGTTGGGAAGCCCTACTATTCCACAGCTGAACCCCATGTCAAAAGGAGTTTATTTTATCAGAAATTCTTTTTAGAACTTCCTCCTCCTGTGGGTAGGGTATGCCAAGCTCCTTTATTCTCTTTATCAAAGCCAAGGCGTCCTCAAAAAGACCCTTTCGCTCGTAAAGATAAACCAAAACCTCAAAGGAATTGATCTGTGGCAGTTTTCCACCGTTTCTTTCCTTTAGCTCTTCCGCATACTCTGGAAAAAGTTCCACATCTCTTTTTGCGGTCTCCTCCATCTTCTCAAAGTCTTTGAGTTTTTGATAGAGCAAAAGAAGGTCGTTGAGGATCAGATGTTCCTCGTAGGGTGTGCCTTCCTGCCTTAGGGCTTCCCAATAGAGCCAGTGGGCGGTTTCAAAGTCCCTCTCCAAAAGGGCAGTTTGGGCTAAGCTCCCAAGAAAAGTCCTTTTTGTGTAGGCAGTTTGAACATCTCCGCTGTCAAAGTGCTTAGCCTTGTAAGGAAAGTTCAAGTTCTTTATGGTTTTTAAAGAAAAGTAATACTTTACCTTCTTTTGCCACTTGGGTTCCAAAGATTCATACCAATCCCAAAGGTCCAGGGCTTTGAGTATTCCGCCCTTCTCTCTGAAGATCCTAAAGACCCTGTTTAACATACTTTAAGCGCTATATATTATCACCCTTCTTTATCCTGTTTATGATCTTGCTCACCTCTTTGAAGTTCTTTACCCCGTATAGCTTCATTACTACGCGCCTTTGGAGGGCTGGCTCCAACTTTAAAAAGCCCTCCCTTCCTTCCTCTTTTACCTTCAAAAGGGCAGTCTGGACTAACTTTTCAAGAAGTTCGTTCTCTTCCTTTAAAATCTCCCTCATCCTAAGCACGCTTTCCTCCAGGTTTGGGTTTATAGCCTTTAGTTCGGGCACCACCCTGTGCCTTATTCTGTTCCTCGCCAAAGAAAGGTCATAGTTGGTGGAATCCTCCACCCACTCAATGGCTTGCTTTTTGGCAAAATCCTCTATCTCCTGCCGGGTGGCAAGGTAAAAGGGTCTTATAATGTTGCCTTCCTTCGGTTCAAAGCCTAAAAGTCCTTCAAGTCCCGTACCCCGTGTGAGCCAAAGAATTATAGTCTCCACCAAGTCCCCCAGGTGATGGGCAGTAGCCACCAGGTCAAAACCTTCCCTTTTTCTCACCTCTTCAAAGAGTCTGTATCTTTCCTCCCTTGCGA
>WYEK01000094.1 GCA_009903855.1 Thermocrinis sp. | reverse complement strand
ATTCCCCCATAGTGAGATAGACAAGCTTTCCAATCTCTTCTTTGTCAGCCTTTGAGAAAAGCTCATAAAGTAGCTCGGACATTTCAAGCCGGCTGGTGGTCTCTTCAAGCTTTTGAAAGAATTGGGCAACTTCTAAAAATTTCACCCTTATAATTTTATCCGATGGACGTACTGGAAATAATGCAAGTTCTTCCCCACAGGTATCCCTTACTGCTTGTGGATAGAATTTTGGAGATAGAACTGGGAAAAAGGATAGTAGGATTAAAAAACGTGTCCATAAACGAGCCCTACTTTCAAGGGCATTTTCCGGGCTTTCCCCTTATGCCGGGTGTTTACATCCTTGAAGCTCTGGCACAGGTGGGTGGAATTTTGATGATCAAGTCTTTGAACTTGGAGATTGGCAAATACGCGGTAGTTTTTGCGGGCATAGATGACGCCCGATTCAAAAAGCCAGTCTATCCGGGCGATCAACTTATCCTTGAATTGGAGGTTATCGCCCTCAAAAAGAGCCTTTCAAAGATGAAGGGCACCGCCAAGGTGGATAACCAGGTGGTGGCAGAGGCGATCCTTTATGCGTCCGCAAGAGAGCTTTCACAACTGAAAAAATAGTGTTATATTTTTACCTATGGCAGAATTTGAAGAAAGAGAAGAAATAAGGAGGGAAGAGGTAGAACCGGACCTATCGGCGGTATATACAGGTTCCCAAGCTATAGCAAAGGCTCCGGAGCTCTACGGAGTAGCCACCGGCATAGAGGGTTTAGATGACCTCTTTTTCATAGTAAAGCAGGTAGGCAAAAAGTTGGAAAAGGTCTCCCTCAAAGGCATACCAGCCTATTCTGTTATGAACCTTACGGGGGTTTCCGACACGGGCAAGTCTCTGATGGCAGAGCAGTTTACCGTTTTCCGTGCCAGCAGAGGGGACAGAGTTGCCTTTGTAACCGTTGAATCTCCCGCCAATTTTGTGTCTGCGTCCCTAAAGCTCAGGGCAATGGCTATGGGTTTGGACTTTGACCAATTCCAGGACAACATAATCCTCATAGACGCTGCATCCTCCACAAGAATCAGGGAAAATGTGCCAGACCTTTTGGCAACCTTAGCCTACGTTATAAAGAACTACAAGGTCAAATTTACCGTGATAGACTCTGTGACGGGTCTCTTTGAGAACAAGGAGATGATGGCAAGGGCTGTTGTTAGACGGCTGTACAACTTTATGAAAAAGTGGTATCAGACTGCGATCTTTGTGTCTCAAAAGAGAAGCGGTCATGAGGAGCTAACTGCGGAGGCGGCTGGAGGCTACGCGGTGGGGCACATAGTGGATGGCACCATGGTCTTGGCAAAGGAGCTTATAGACTCCCCCTACAAGGCAAAGGTGTATAAAAAGAGTGTGGGAGATATAGTTAGGCTCTTTAGGATAGACGGGTGTAGAATGTCCGGGCACGATACAAGAACCCACTTCCTTGAGATCACAGAAACAGGCTTGGTTAGAATAAAAGAACCCATAGGAGGTTAAAGCCATGGTAATTGAAATCACAGGAGTGCCACCAAGTGAAACAAACGCAGATCTTGAACAGCTCGTTACGAGGGTCTTCTTTAAGGCCATCGACCTTTTGGGTGGTTTGAGCAAGCTTACCGAATTCAGGACTCTTACATGGCTACCCAGCTTGGCAAGGGCAGCCTATGTGGTGGTCTTGAAGGAGGAATATCTGCGCACTGAGGAGGAGATAGCCCAAAAGGTAGGTCTCACCAAAAATACAGTTAGGAGCATCCTAAGGGCAGACCCAACCTTGGCAATGGAAAAGATTCAAAAGCTTGAGGAGTTAGCAAAGGAAGAGCTGAAGGAGATGAAGGTGCACACCGCGGGAGGTATTGCAAAGCTTGCCTACAAGATGGTCAAGGAGGGCAACGAAGCTGAAATCCTAAGCCACTTTTGCACCGTTGTGGCAGAAGAGGTGGCAAGAGCCCTTGACATTCCTTGGGCTTATGCGGTGCTAAAGCACCTAAGGGGTGTAAAGTTTCCGATCCAAGATAGCCAAGCACTGAAGGAAAAACTAAAAGGTGTAAAGATAAAAACCCATCCCGCTGAGGAGGTGGTGGATAGACTTCCATACCCAATAAGAACACCGGCGGTTCTGTTGCACGAGATAAAGCTTGCAATTTCTGCACTTGAGGAACAGAAGTAAGTTATAATTAAACCCTATGGTAAAAGTTGCCATAAACGGCTTTGGTAGGATAGGAAGGACCTTTTTGAGGGCATGCCTGCAGAAGGAAGGCATTGAAGTTGTAGCCATCAACGACCTGACGGACACAAAAACCTTAGCCCATCTCTTTAAGTACGACTCGGTGCACGGGGTCTTCAAAGGGGAGGTGTATGCCAAGGATGACGCTTTGGTGGTAAATGGGAAGGAGATAAAGGTGTTTTCCCAGAAGGACCCAGCTCTGATCCCTTGGGGTGAGGTTGGGGCGGAGATCGTTGTAGAATGCACAGGAGCCTTTACATCAAGGGAAAAGGCGGTCCTGCACCTTAGGGATACAGTAAAGAGGGTAATAATATCCGCACCTGCAAAGGAGCCAGACATCACCATAGTGCTCGGAGTTAATCATCACAAGTATGACCCCGAAAGGCATTTTATAATTTCCAACGCAAGCTGCACCACCAACTGCTTGGCTCCCTTGGTGAAGGTCCTTCATGAGAACTTTGGCATAAAGAAGGGCTACATGGTTACCGTGCACGCATACACCAACGACCAGAGGGTTTTAGACCTGCCACATAAAGACCTCAGAAGGGCAAGGGCTGCGGCGATAAATATTATCCCCACCACCACGGGTGCTGCAAAGGCGATAGGAGAGGTGATCCCAGAGCTAAAGGGCAAGCTTGACGGCACCGCAAGGAGGGTTCCCGTGGCGGATGGTTCCCTCGTGGACCTGACTGTGGTAGTAGAAAGACCTCCAGCCAGTGTGGAGGAGGTCAACGAAGCCTTTAAAAAGGCTGCGGAAGGAGAGCTAAAAGGCATACTTCAGTACACGGATGACCCGATAGTATCCCAAGACATAGTGGGCAACGAACACTCTGCTATCTTTGATGCTGGGCTAACTCAGGTGATAGAGGATATGGTTCACGTGGGCGCATGGTATGACAACGAATGGGGTTATTCTTGCAGGCTGAGGGACTTGGTGCTGTACATAGCCAGTAGATAATGTTCTGCCGAATAAGGAGCGGAGGGGTTATTGGCATTGACGGTTTTTTGGTAGATGTAGAGATAGACTTATCTCCAGGGCTACCTCAGTTTAACATAGTGGGACTGCCAGACAAAGCCATAAACGAGGCAAAGGACAGGGTTAGGTCTGCCTTAAAGAATGTGGGCTTTCAACTGCCTTCCAAAAGGATCACTGTAAATTTGGCACCCTCCCACCTGAAAAAGCAGGGAACTTTGTATGATCTTCCCATTGCGGTGGGTATTTTAAAGCTCTCTGGGATTTTGGATGTAGACGAGGAGACGGTCTTTCTGGGGGAGCTCTCTTTGGACGGAAAGGTGAATCCCGTCAGTGGAGTCCTTCCCATTGTTCTATCCTTAAAGGAGAAGGGCTTTAGAAGGTTTGTGGTGCCAAAGGCGAACGCAAAAGAGGGTGCCATCGTTCAAGGTGCAGAGGTTTATGGCGTTGAATCCTTAAACCAGCTCATAGCCTTTTTGAGGGGAGAAGAGGAGTTAAAGCCAGAGGAGGTGGACCTCAACGAGCTCTTTTCAAAAGCCTTTGATTACAGCATAGACCTTGCGGACGTAAAAGGGCAGTATGAGGCAAAAAAGGCGCTGGAGATTTCCGCAGCGGGCATGCACAACTTACTGCTGATCGGTCCTCCGGGGGCAGGAAAAAGCATGCTCGCCAAAAGGATCGTAACCATCTTGCCACCCCTGTCTTTGGAGGAAGCCTTAGAGGTTAGCAAAATATACAGCGTAGCGGGTATGCTCAAGGAACCTCTGATGGTTCAAAGACCCTTCCGGGCACCTCATTACACAGCCTCAGAAGTGGCGTTGATAGGTGGCGGTAGCAATCCGATGCCCGGAGAAATCTCCTTAGCCCACAGGGGAGTGCTCTTTTTGGACGAAATGGTGGAGTTTAACCGTAAAACCTTGGAAGCCCTCAGGCAACCCATAGAGGACGGCTACGTTAGCATATCAAGGGTGGGTGGCAGGGTAACCTTTCCCTCCAGCTTCATCTTGGTGGGTGCCACAAACCCATGCCCCTGTGGAAACTACCGAAATCCCTACAAGGCGTGTGTATGTTCTCCTGCCCAAATAAGGGCTTATCAGTCCAAGCTCTCGGGACCCATCTTAGACCGTATAGACCTAAAAGTGTGGGTGGAGCCGGTGGAGGTCCAAGAACTGGTCAATTCAAGTCCGGGCGAGAGTTCCAAAGAGGTCAGGGAGAGGGTTATGAGGGCGTACCAGATTCAGAGGGAGAGGTTTAAAAACTCCAGGACCAAGTTCAACGGACAGATGACAGAAAAGGAGATAGAAAAATACTGCATCTTGACGCCAAAGGCAAAGGAACTTTTGGAGAAGGCTATGGACAAGTTCCATTTGAGCGGAAGGTCCTACGCACGGCTTTTAAAGGTTTCAAGAACCATCGCAGACCTGGAGGGAGAAGAGCAAATAAAAGAACATCACATAGCACAGGCGATCCAATATAGAATTGAGGACAAGCTTGAAAACATGTAAAATTTAATTTGATGTTCAAAAAGATTCTCATAGCAAACCGAGGGGAGATCGCAGTCCGGGTTATAAGAACCTGCAGAGAGATGGGCATAAGAACGGTGGCAGTCTATTCGGAGGCGGACAGAGACTCCATGCATGTAAAGTTGGCAGATGAGAGCATATGCATAGGACCACCGGAGCCCTCAAAGAGCTACCTTGATATTCCAAGGCTTATGGCGGCGGTGGAGGTTTCCTCTGCGGAGGGGGTACATCCGGGCTATGGCTTTCTTTCGGAGAACCCCAAGTTTGCCCAGATTGTAGAGGCAAGCGGAAAGGTGTTCATTGGACCCTCTGCAGAAACCTTGGAACTTATAGGAGACAAGATAAAGGCAAAGGAGGTTGCCAAAAGGGTTGGCATTCCCTTGGTGCCAGGGAGCGACGGACCGGTAGATTTTCAGAAAGCCTTGGAAATTGCCAGAGAGATCAAGTATCCAGTAGTCATAAAGTCTGCAGCTGGCGGGGGTGGAAGGGGCATAAGGGTGGTGTATGATGAGAGGGAGCTGAGGGAAAAACTGCCCTTGGCTATGCAGGAGGCAAAGTCTGCCTTTGGCGACGAGAGGGTCTATGTGGAAAAGTACATAGTGAACCCCAAGCACATAGAGGTGCAAGTCCTTGCAGACAGGTACGGCAATGTTATAGCCTTGGGCGAGAGGGAGTGTTCCATACAGAGGAGATATCAAAAACTGGTGGAAGAGGCACCCAGTGCCAGCATCTCGGAAGAACAGAGGAAATACCTGGAGGAGCTTGCCATAGCCTTCTGCAAAGAGATCAACTATGTGGGTGCGGGCACTGTGGAGTTTTTGATGGACCAGGAGGGGAACTTTTACTTTATGGAAATGAACGGAAGAATACAGGTGGAACATCCCGTCACAGAAATGATCACGGGCGTGGATATAGTGCGGGAACAAATAAAGGTGGCAAGCGGTGAAAAGCTCAGCATAAAAAAAGTGGAAAGGAGAGGCTACGCTATAGAATTCAGAATCAACGCGGAGGACCCAGACACCTTTTTACCCTCTCCGGGTAGGGTAGATAGACTCTTCCTCCCGGGCGGATTGGGTATCAGAGTAGATACCCACATTTACTGCGGATACAAGATCCCTCCCTTTTATGATTCTCTCATTGCCAAGCTTATAGTTTGGGGCAAAAGCAGGGAGGAAGCCATAGACCGAGCCAAAAGGGCTTTGGAGGAGTTTATCATAGAGGGGGAAGGTCTGAAGACCAACATAGATTTTCACAAAAGACTCCTTAACACCAGGGAGTTTAAAATGGCAAAGCACCATGTAAAGTTTTTGGAGGAGATGATGTTGTGAAAATCTGCTTGGTGGCAGGTTCTGGTAGTCTTCCCAATGCCTTTGTAAAAAAAGCTAAAGAGTTGGGGGATGAGGTCTTTGTGGTAGGAGTTAAAGGTATTACATCTATAGAAGCAAACGCCTATTTGCCCCTTGGAAAGGTGGGCACATTGGTAAAGCTTTTAGAAAGGCACCACATAGACAAGATTGTCCTGCTCGGAAAATTTGAACACAAACTGCTCTTTTCCCACCTTTTGACCTTGGATAGCTTAGCTTTAAAGATCCTCAAAAGGGCAAAGGACAGGCGTGCCCAGAGTTTAATAAGGGCACTGATGGATGAATTGGAAGAGATGGGCTTTGAATTCATAGACCCAAAGCCCTATTTGGAGGAGCTTTTGGCAGGTAAGGGTACGTTGAACAGTGTTGAGCCCTCAAGCCAAGCCATGGAGGACGGACTTTTTGGCTTTCCTATAGCAAAGGAGATCGCCCAGTTGGATGTGGGGCAGACCATCGTAGTAAAGGAAAAAACAGTGGTAAGCGTGGAGGCGATGGAGGGCACCCAGGAGGCAATCTACAGGGCTGGCAAGCTGGCGGGCAAGGGCTGTAGGGTTATAAAGGTAGCAAGAAAGAACCAAGACTTTAGAATAGACGTTCCCACCGTGGGCTTGGATACCTTAGAAGCCCTAAGGCATATAAAGGCGGACGCCCTCTTTTTGGAGGCGGGCAAAGTCTACATTGTGGATAAGGACAAATTTTTAAAGCTTGCGGACAAGTATAAAATTTCGGTGGTAGGATTACCCATTACATAAAGGAATTAACCTTCTTGCCTTCTTAGGCTGTTCAGCATGAACCTAAGTGCCAAATATCCCAGCAATGCCAAAAGCACAATCTCCAAAAGCCCGGGAGTGCCCACTTGAAAGCCGTGTCCCAAAAGCAAAGACAGTAGAGCTCCAAGTATTAAGCCTCCCACAAGCCACTTAAAAAGAGGGTTTGTGTATATGGGATTTTGTGTTTTGTTCGTAAGCTTTGACTTCTCAAGCTGGGTTCTATTTATGTTCCTTTGCTGTGTGGGTACAGGTATCTTGCCCTTCTCAAAATCCTTTGGCTGGTAGGGTTTTACTTTTAGTGGGGTGAGAACTTTTGGCGTAGGAGATAAACCTCCTCTCCTTGCAAAGGAAATGTCTGAAAAAAGGGCAAAAATGGAAAGGAATGTGGCAAAAAACCAAAGCTTTTTCATAGTTATGCCTGCTTAATCAGTTCCTCTGCCATGTCAAAGTTTGCGATCACTTCTTTCACGTCTTCCAGCTCTTCAAGGGCTTCCAACAGTTTGAGGAGTTTTTTGGCGGTTTCTGAGTCGTTTACCGGCACAGTGCTGTTGGGTTTGTAGGTGATCTCAGCTTTTTCCACCAACACACCCATAGATTGGAGCTTCTCTTTAACTTGGTATAGCTCCTCCGGAAGGGTGTATATGAGATAGATCTCCTCTCCTACCTGTACATCCTCAGCGCCCGCCTCTATAGCCTTTTCGTATAGCTCTTCTTCTGAGATGCTTTCCCTTGGAACTTCTATGAGACCCACCCGGTCAAAGAGGAAGGCTACGCAACCGGAAGAGCCTAAGTTTCCTCCATGCTTGGATAGGACGTGCCTTATTTCCGATGTGGTTCTGTTTCTGTTGTCTGTGGTAGCAAGTATCATCAAAGCTACACCACCGGGACCGTAGCCTTCGTATATAACCTCTTCGTAGTTCTCTCCGCCCAGCTCACCGGTTCCCTTCTTTATGGCCCTCTCTATGGTCTCTGCAGGCATGTTGGCCCTTTTGGCGTGTTCTATGGCAGCTCTGAGCCGAGGATTGGTTTCTGGGTTTGGTCCTCCCTGCCGGACCGCTACGGTGATCTCCCTTATGATCTTTGAAAAGAGCTTCCCCCTCTGTGCGTCAAGCTTTGCCTTCTTGTGTTTAATCTGCGCCCAATGACTGTGCCCTGCCATGGTTTATATTTTAATCCCTATGAAGTTTTCTGTCATTAACCTCGGATGCAGGAGCAACTACTTTGACGGTGAGCTTTTAGCCCAGAAATTAACAGAGAAGGGCTACACAAGGGTTCAAGAACAAGCAGACATATACATAATAAACACCTGCACTGTGACCTCTGAGGCGGACAGGTCCTCCCGACAGTTTATATACAGGGCAAAAAGGGAAAACCCAAAGGCTATAGTGGTGGCTACGGGATGTTATGCCCAGACAAACCCACAGGCACTGGCAAGGCTAAAGGAGGTGGATTTGGTGGTGGGAAATTCCCACAAGGACCGGCTCGTGGAGATCCTTGAAGATTACCTTCAGGACAGAGGTGAAAGGGTCTTTGTGGATAACATCTTCAAAGATAGCCAAGTTAAAAACTTTGACCTGGTGGTTTTTTTTGAGAGGGTAAGACCCTTTCTCAAGGTTCAGGAAGGATGTAATAACTTTTGCACCTTCTGTGTGATCCCTTATGCAAGGGGCAAGCTCCGTAGCGTGCCAATGGAAAAGGTCCTTGAGCAAGTAAAGGGCTTGGCAGAAAGGGGCTTTAAAGAGATCGTCCTTACGGGTACCCAGCTAACCCAATACGGATGGGACCTAAACACAAACCTCTATCAACTGCTCTTGGAACTGCTACGCATAAAGGACATAGAACTCTTTAGGCTCTCTTCCCTCTATCCGTCCGAGATAGACCAAAAGCTTTTGGACCTAATCACACAAGAAGAAAGGATCGCCCCCCACTTTCACCTTTCCCTTCAAAGTGGTTCCAACAGGATCCTGAGGCTTATGGAGAGGGACTACACAGTGGAGGACTACACAAAACTTGTGGAAACTATAGTCCAAAGGAGACCCATATCCGCCATAGGCACAGACATTATAGTTGGCTTTCCCACAGAAACGGAGGAGGATTTTGAGGAAACCTACAAACTCGTCCAAAACCTACCCTTTGCATACCTTCACGTTTTTAGCTATTCGGACAGACCTCATACCAAGGCGAGCAAGATGTTCCCAAAGGTGGAAGAAAAGGTAAAGAAAGAGAGGGTTGGACTGCTTAAAGCTTTGGATCAAAAAAAGAGAGAAGACTTTAAAGCTTCAATGAAAGGGAAGACCCTTAGGGCTATAATCTTGGAGGAAGGAAGGGCACTTACAGAAAACTATATTCATATAGAGGATGAAGGTTTTAAGGATGTAGGAGCTATTGTGTCGGTGGTTCTCTGAAGCTTTGCATCAATGCAGGCTTTTATGAAGGATACAAACAGAGGGTGCGGGTCAAAGGGTTTGCTCTTGAACTCGGGATGAAACTGACAACCTATGAACCAAGGATGGTCCTTTAGCTCTACTACCTCCACCAACCTGCCATCGGGAGAAAGTCCAGAAATAACAAAGCCATTCCTTTCAAAGAGTTCTCTGTAGGCGTTGTTGAATTCATACCTGTGCCTGTGCCTCTCGTATATTACCTCCTTTTTGTAAATTTCCCTGACCTTTGTCCCTTCCTTTAACACGCACGGGTATGCTCCCAAACGCATGGTGCCCCCAAGCTCTTCTATCTGCTTTTGTTCCTCCATTATGTCAATAACCGGATGGGGCGTGTTAGGGTCAAACTCGGTAGAGTTGGCACCTTTGAGGTTCAAAACATTCCTTGCAAATTCCACACACATAAGTTGCATACCAAGGCATATACCAAAGGTGGGCTTTTTGCTGAGCCTTCCGTAGTTGATGGCTTTAATTTTGCCCTCTATACCTCTTTCTCCAAAGCCCCCTGGCACCAGTATGCCGTCCGCTTCGTGTAAAAGTTCCTCTTCAACGTTCTCCGAATTGACCCAAAGGATGTTCAATTTAACATGGTTGGCAATGCTTCCGTGAGTAAGTGCCTCCACCACGCTTTTGTATGCATCCCTTAGGCTAACATATTTGCCCACGAGGGCTACCTTTACTTCCTCTTTTGCGTTCTTTATTATGCTGACGATCTTTTCCCACTTTCCTTCACCGTCCTTGGGTTCTAAGTTAAACCTTTTGGCAAGCCAAAGATGTAGTCCCTGTTTTTTGAAAAGCAGAGGCACTTCATAAATGGTCTCCACATCGTGGGCGGATATTACCGCCGAAGGGCTAACGTTTGTAAAAAGAGAAATCTTTTCCTTTACCTCCTTTGGTATCTCACACTCAGACCGGCATATTAAAACGTCGGGCTGAATGCCTATTGCCCTCAGCTCTTTAACTGAGTGTTGGGTGGGTTTAGTCTTAAGCTCTCCCACGCTTTTTACGTAGGGAACGTAGGTTACGTGTACGTAGACGCAGTTTTCCTTTCCAAGCTCCATTCCAAGCTGTCTGATGGCTTCTAAGAAGGGAAGGCTCTCTATATCTCCCACAGTTCCACCAACTTCTACGATAACAAAGTCGTGGTCCTTCTCAATGGACCTTATTAGTCTTTTTATCTCGTTGGTTATGTGGGGTATTACCTGAACTGTTGCACCAAGGTAATCTCCCTTTCTTTCCCTCTGGAGGACGTTGAAATAGACCCTTCCAGAGGTGATGTTGTTTTCTCTGCCCATCTGAGCTTTGGTAAACCTTTCATAATGCCCAAGGTCTAAGTCCGTTTCCGCACCATCCTCCGTCACATAAACCTCCCCGTGCTGATAGGGGCTCATGGTTCCAGGGTCCACGTTTAGATAAGGGTCCAGCTTCTGAAGGGTGACCCTGTAGCCCATTTCCTCAAGGAGGGAAGCTATTGCGGCGGAGGATACTCCTTTGCCTAAGGAAGAGAGGACACCACCCGTTACGAATATATACCCTGCCACGGAGGGAATATTTTAACCTACCAGGTACATGGTTTCTGCTTCCACCGCCTTTTTGCCATCTTCTAGGATCATATCCCTGTAAGATTTGCCCGCGGGCACCATGGGAAGAACGTTTTCTTCCCGATCCACCACAAAGTCAAGGACTACTGGTTTGTCTTGGATCTTCAGTGCTTCCTCTATTATTTCCCTTACCTCTTTTGGTTTTTCTGCCCTGAAGCCCACCGCACCACAGGCTTCCGCCAATTTTACAAAGTCCGGCTGAACGCTCAGGTCCACCTCCGCGTACCTTCTGTCGTAGAAAAGCTCTTGCCACTGACGAACCATTCCCAAGTAGGCGTTGTTTATTATGGCGATCTTTACGGGCACCTTATACTGCACTGCGGTGATGAGCTCTTGCATCGTCATAACAAAAGAACCATCCCCGTCTATAACAAACACCTCTTTTTCTGGTCTTCCGATCTTTGCTCCAATGGCAGCGGGTAAGCCAAAGCCCATTGTTCCAAGTCCTCCGGAGTTTATAAACTGCCTTGGGAATTTGTACTTATAGAACATGGCCGCCCACATTTGATGTTGGCCCACGCCTGCGGTAATTATGGCGTCTCCCTTTGTAGCTTCCCATATTTGCTCCACCACGTACTGAGGCTTTATAACGCTGTCAGAATTTCTGTACCTCAAGGGATAGTTCCTTTTCCAACTTTCTATGCGCTCTATCCACTCCTGTCTTTCTTTGGGGAAGAGGATCTTTGCACCCTCCTTTTTCAGTTCCTCTATGAGCTTTCTGAGGACTATTTTCACATCTCCCACTATGGGCACATCCACCGTTATGTTCTTGGATATGGATGCGGGGTCTATGTCTATGTGTATGATCTGGGCTTGAGGTGCGAACTCCTCTATCTTTCCTGTAACCCTGTCGTCAAAACGGGCACCCACTGCTATCAAGAGGTCGCAGTTGTAAACCGCCATGTTTGCATAGTAGGTGCCGTGCATTCCCAACATATGCAGGGCCAATGGATGATCTTCTGGGAAGGCACCCTTACCCATATTGGTGGTGGTAACGGGTATTTTCATAAGCTCCGCCAACTCCACCAGCTCCTTCTGTGCCTCCGATTGGACTGCTCCACCGCCCACATACAACACTGGCCTTTTTGCAGACATTATTAGCTTTGCAGCCTTTTTAATTTGCTGAGGGTTGCCCTCCACGTGGGGCTTGTAGCCGGGGAGGGATTCTCTAACCTCCTCATCCGTTGGAATGGAAACATCTGAGAGCTTTTGGGTTATGTCCTTTGGAATGTCTATGAGCACAGGTCCCGGTCTTCCGGTGGATGCTATGTAGAAAGCCTGCCTTATTATGAGAGGAAGGTCTTCAATACGCTTTACTAAGAAGTTATGCTTGGTTATGGGTCTGGTAATTCCTACTATGTCCACCTCTTGGAAGGCATCGTTGCCTATCAAATGAGTGGGAACCTGTCCGGTGATGAAGACCACGGGCACCGAATCCATGTATGCATCCGCAATGGCAGTTACCAGGTTAGTAGCACCAGGTCCGGAGGTTGCCATGGCAACGCCCACTTTTCCAGTAGCCTTTGCGTAGCCTTCCGCCATATGCCCCGCACCCTGTTCGTGCCTTGCCAAAATATGCTTTATTCCACCATGCCTGTAAAGGGCATCATATACCTCCATTATGGCACCACCGGGTATGCCAAAGATCACCTCCACCCCTTCTTTTTTTAGGGTTTCTATAATGATGTCTGCACCCTTTCTTAGCATATGACCACCTCCATAGTTTTTAGGCTCCCAAAACCCACTCTCCCTTACCGTCTTTATAGACCTCTTTTTTCCAAATGGGCGCCCTCTTTTTTACCTCATCTACCACATACCTACAGGCAGAAAAGGTCTCTTCCCTGTGCCCACCGTAGGCTACCACCAAGAAAGAGGGCTCGCCCACCTTAACCACACCCAGTCGGTGATGGATAAAAACCTCCCTTATGGGAAACTTGGCTAAAGCCTCTTGCCTTATCTCCTCCATTACCTTTATTGCCATCTCTGGGAATGCCTCGTAATGAAGCTCTTGCACCCCATCATCCTCCCGGGCTATGCCCAAGAAAACCACACTGGCACCACAGTCCTCCGGAGGCTGATAAGAGGACAGTACACGCTCCGCCCCCAACCATTCCACACCTAAATACACTTTTGGAACCATAGAAGTTAAATATATAAACTACCTTCTGTATGTTGCAATATTTTTCAAATGGTCCCTGTAATTGGAACTAAAGGCATGTCTGCCATTGCCCATGGACACAAAGTAAAGGTAGTTAGTTTCAGCGGGATTCAAAACCGCCTCCAAGGACTGAAGGCTTGGGTTGCATATGGGGGATGGGGGAAGTCCCTTGTGGTAATAGGTGTTATAAGGGTCATCCAATTGCAAATGTTTCCTGGTTAAGACACCCTTCCACTCTCCCCTTCTTTTTAGGGCGTATATGACGGTAGGGTCTATCTGAAGAGGCATTCCCAACTTTATCCTGTTTAGAATTACCGATGCGATGATAGGTCTCTCCTCTGGCACCGCAGTTTCCTTTTCCACCATAGAGGCGATTATTACCCACTCCTCAAGGGTTAGCCCTCTCTCTTCTAACTTCCGCCTGAGGTGTTCTGTCCTCTTGAGAAAGTTTTTAAACATAACATCCACCACCTGTAGGGGATGGGTATTTTTTGAAAAGTAGTAAGTATCTGGGAACAGAAAACCTTCCATGGTGTAGGTTCTTAGCCCATATCTTTTGGCAGTTTCTGGAGAATTTGCTACTCTCAAAAAGTCTTCCTTTTTGCAGATGGAGTATTCCTCCAGAAGTTTTGCAATATCGTACAGGTCAAAGCCCTCCGGTACGGTGATTTTGTAAAGCTTTCTTTGCCCTCGGTGGATTTTTAGGTAAGCGTCCCAAGGGAAAACCCAACCCTTGAACTCATACTCTCCCGCCTCCAACTTTCCCCTAATTAAAGAATGGATAACCATAAAAGATATAGGGCTCCTTATCACACCCTCCCTGTAGAGCAAAAGGGCAATATCTAAGCTGGTTTTCCCGTAGGGAATCTCCACCGTCCTCTCGGTCTTGACAGGAAAAAAGGAATAGACAAGAAAGACAAAGATCAAACCGAGAACAGCCAAAAGCTTTATCATAGACTGTCAAAAAACTCAATGAGCATTACATAAGCTGAAAGTGAATCCTTCAGTTCTTTTTTCTTACGGGAGCCTTCCACTAGCCTGAGGGCTTCTTCTGTGGTGTATCTTTCGTCCCAAAAGTCAAGGGATACACCCTCCGGAAGCATGGACTCCAACTCTTTTGCAAACTTTCTAACTTCCAAAGCCCTCTGCCCTTCCTTTCCGCTGGGTGTTAGAGGAAGACCCAAAAGGACAAGGTTTACTCCATACTCTTGGATTATGGAAAGGATGGAACTATAAACTCCCTCCCTGTTGGCAAGAGGTTTCAGTGGGATGGCCAGCTTTAGGGATGTGTCCCCTAAGGCGAGCCCTATTTTCTTTGTACCCCAATCTATAGCCAGAACCTTCAACCGGTCCTGAAGCCCACCAGCTTGTAAAGAAGACAAAAGCCCGTTATTGCGGTTCCTATAAGCACCAGCCCTATTATACCCAAGATCCACCATAAGCCACCCTTGGTAAGGGCAAGGTAAATAAGTATGAGCCCTATTACTACCCTTACCGCCCTGTCCCAGACCGCAAGGTTCTTTTCCATGGCAAAACCTCCTTTTTTTATATAGGCACGGGCGGACTCGAACCGCCGACCTCCGCCTTGTAAGGGCGGCGCTCTTCCATCTGAGCTACGCGCCTTTCCCAGCTTGATGCTTAATATAATAACACAGAATGAAAAAAGTTATAGTCATAGGCGCAGGTTTAGCTGGTAGTGAGTGTGCCTGGCAGTTGGCAAATAGAGGTATAGAGGTGCATTTGTACGAAATGAGACCTCACCAGATGACGCCCGCACACAGAACGGGTAATTTTGCAGAGCTCGTGTGTAGCAACACCTTTGGTAGCATGGAGCTTACCTCCGGTGCGGGGCTTTTAAAGGAGGAGCTTTTAATCCTTGACTCTTTGATTATAAAGACCGCCAAAGAGTTCTATGTACCCGCAGGCACCGCCCTCGCAGTGGATAGAGAAAAGTTCTCCCAAAGGATCACAGAAATTTTGACCCACCATCCCAACATAAAGGTCTTTTATGAAGAGGTTAAAAAGGTACCAAGGGATGAGGTAGTAGTGATTGCCAGCGGTCCTTTGACCTCTCCAGCCCTTGCGGAGGATATAAAGGAGCTGGTAGGTTATGAATACCTTTACTTTTACGATGCCATCTCTCCCATCGTAGAGGCGGACAGCGTGGATTTCTCCAAGGGCTTTTGGGGTTCAAGGTACAACAAAGGAGGTGCGGAGGATTACTTCAACTGCACCCTAACAGAGGAGGAGTATAGGGTTTTTTATGAAG
>WYEK01000105.1 GCA_009903855.1 Thermocrinis sp. | reverse complement strand
GGAAGTTCTGAAAACTTATTCTTCCAGAGGTGATATCGTATGATATACTCCTTTAGCTTGTTTAAGGTTTCCTCCTTTGAGCACTGTTCTTGGGCATAAGAAAGGTAAGCCAGCAGGATAATCAGCAATAAAGGAATGCCCATTGTGAGTGGAAATATTATACCCTTTGGGCGGAATTTCCAGAGGCTTTATACTTAGAAGGTAAAGATGTGAGCCTTTATAAAGAAGGAGACATTTTGCTGGGAATGTACAGGGTCATAGACTTGATCGGCGTAGGAAACTTTGGGGAGGTCTATAAGGTGGAGGTGCTAAAGGGAAAATATGCTGGGCAAATTGTTGCGCTGAAGGTGGCAAGGGATAAAACTATGCTACCCTACCTTTGGAAAGAAGCCCAAACCCACATACTCTTTAACCATCCCCATATCCTAACCATGCAGAGCTACCTTTATAAAAAGGACAGAGGAGAGCTCTTTTTGATCTACGAGTTTATGGACGTTGGAAATCTCAAACACTATGTTGCCAAGCAGGGTCCCCTTGAGGAAGGAGAAGCCCTTAAGGTAATATTCCAAGTTGCCAAAGGCTTAGAGTTTTTACACAACAGGGGCTACATACACGGAGACATAAAGCCCGACAACATCTTTGGCAAAAGGGTTATGAAGAGCATCCTTTGGAAGCTTGGAGATTTCAGCCTACTTAGGGTAAGGGGATACTCGGGCATAATAGACATAAAGGGAACGGTGGGATACATCGCACCGGAGGTTTTCAAAAATCAAATTCACAGGAGCAGTGATATATTCTCCTTGGGATGCGTTCTTTACTTTACCCTTACGGGCAAATCTCCCTTTGACGCAGAGGATGAGCAAGAGAAATTGAGAAGGAACAAGCTGGTTATATACACTATGCCGGAGGGAATATCCCCAAAAGTCCAGAGGTTGTTAGGGCTGATGCTTGAAAGGGAACATGAAAAAAGGTTCAAAACCGCCAAGGAGCTCATAAACTATATGCTTGCACAGAGGCTGTTATGAAAGTTCTTATGTTTCACAATGTGGAAAACCCACCAAAGAATGCCCGGCTGAAATCCCTCTACGTTAAACCAGAAAAGTTCAAACGTTGGCTAAACCTCTTAGACAGGCTCAACTTCAGGTTTGTTAAGCCCCAAGAGCTTGAACCCACGGGCAGAGGTGTGCTACTCACCTTTGACGACGCTTACAGGGACTTTTTTGAAAACGCCTTCCCGGTTATTAAAGCATTGAAGGCTCACGCCATAGTCTTTGTGCCTGCCAAGTTGGTAGGGCAGTTCAACCGTTGGGACTACCAAAAGGTGAATGCGATAAAACCTATAATGAACTGGGAGGAGCTTTCCTTTCTCGTAAAAGAGGGCGTAGAGATTGGTTCGCACACCCTCACCCATCCCTTTCTGACAAAAATCCCTCCCGCAGAGGCACGCAGAGAAATAGAGGACTCAAAAAAGCTCTTGGAAGACAAGCTCGGCGTTGAGGTAAAGGGCTTTTGCTACCCATACGGAGACCACAACAGGGAAGTAGTAGAAATGGTAAAGAAGGCAGGTTATCAATATGCCTTCACTACCATAAAGGGAACCTATGCCCAAAGCCCGAGTAAATGGGAAATCAGAAGAATTTATGCATCCGGCTATTGGACAACGCTTAGATTTTTGTGGGAATGTTTAAAATAGTAGTACCATGCGAGTTTTGAGCGGTATGAGACCGACGGGAAAGCTCCATCTGGGACATTACTTTGGCGTAATAAAAAACTGGATAGAACTCCAAAAGGACCACGAAACCTATTACATGATCGCAGACTGGCACGCATTGACCACCAGCTACAAAAACGCAGAGCAGATAAAGGAAAACATTGAGCAGGTGATGATAGACTGGATCGCCTTAGGCTTAGACCCAAACAAAAGCGTGCTCTTTATCCAATCCCATGTAAAGGAGGAGCTGGAGCTCTTTCTGATTTTTTCTATGATCACACCAAAAAGTTGGCTTGAGTGGAACCCCACCTACAAGGATACGAAGTATAACCTTTTAAAGATCGCCGACTTAGAGCTCAGCTTTAAGGGAGGACTGAGGGACCTGGTAAAGGAGTTTTTGGCTAAGCTACCCTACAAGGTAGAGGACTTTGAAGCCTTGGAGGAGAACCTTCTGGACACTATCTCGGAAACCTTTGTGAGGGCTGTCTTTGATGGCATACTTGAACCGGAGATCCTAAGCAAGCTAAATGTGTCAAAGAGGGACTTTTACGATACAGACACCTACGGCTTTCTGGGCTATCCTGTTTTGCAGGCGGTGGATATACTCATCTACAAGGCGGAGGCGGTGCCTGTGGGAGAGGACCAACTGCCCCACATAGAGCTTACCCGGGAGATAGCCAGAAGGTTCAACCAGCTCTACGGAGATGTCTTTCCAGAACCCAAGGCACTGCTAACGGAAACGCCCCGGCTTTTGGGAACGGATGGCAGAAAAATGAGCAAGTCATACAACAACGCCATATACTTTGCGGACAGCAAAGAGGAAGTCCAACAAAAAGTGATGAAGTTCTTCACAGACCCCCAAAAGCTCAGAAAAGGAGACCCCGGCAGACCCCACCTTTGCCCCGTCTTCTCCTACCATAAGATCTTCACCAATCCAGAGCAGACAAAACAGATAGAGGCGGACTGCAAAAGCGGTGCCCTTGGATGCGTAGATTGTAA
>WYEK01000092.1 GCA_009903855.1 Thermocrinis sp. | reverse complement strand
ATCTTTGCCAAGGGCTTGAGGATGCGGTAGAGAAGGCCTTTGAGTTGGCAAAGGAAGGAGACATTATCCTCTTTTCGCCCGCCTGTGCATCCTTTGATATGTTTAAGGATTATAAAGAGAGGGGAGAAATCTTTAAAAGGCTCGTATTGAGCTATGCTGAAAAGTAGTTCACCTAAGCTCCCACTTTGATATGGTATAATAAATACCTTAAAATCACTTTGGAGAGGTGAAAGGATGAAGACTTACAGGGTAAGACCTGAGGATGTGGTCAGAAACTGGTGGCTGATAGATGCAGAAGGCAAAGTTCTTGGAAGGCTTGCCAGTGAGGTGGCAAAGCTTTTGAGGGGCAAGCACAAGGTCTATTATCAGCCGGATGTTGATTGCGGAGATTTTGTGGTGATAATAAACGCAGAGAAAGTAAGGGTTACTGGCAAAAAGCTGGAAAATAAGGTCTACTATTTCCACACCAACTATCCGGGCGGACTCAAAGAGAGGACCCTACGGTGGATGTTGGAGCACAAGCCAGAGGAAGTGATAAGGCTTGCAGTTAAGCGTATGCTCCCTAAAAACAAATTGGGGCACAGAATGCTAAAAAGGCTTAAGATAGTGGTAGGACCTAACCATCCCTATCAAGCCCAAAAACCACAGCCCTTGGAGGTTAAAGCATGATAAAGCAGTTAAGGGACTTCAAGATAGGCCCTGACAATGCCTTCTATGGTACCGGCAGGAGAAAGGAGAGCATAGCCCGAGTTTGGTTGGTCAAAGATACAAACAAACAAGTGGTTAAGTCAAAGGACAGTGGCAAAGAGTTTGACCTGAAGGAGTATCTTCAGAGGGAGACCCTTTATAGGAAGGTAATGTTCCCTCTAAAGCTCACTGGTTTGGAGGATAAGTTTGGTATATATGCCACCGTTGAGGGTGGAGGTATATCTGGGCAAGCGGAAGCCATAATGTATGGAATCGCCAAAGCCCTTCTGAAGTATAACCCAGAGCTCAGACAAACGCTAAAGAAAGCGGGTCTGTTGACACGGGACGCAAGGGAGAAGGAGCGCAAGAAGTATGGCTTGATGAAGGCAAGGAAAGGCTACAGGTGGAGCAAGAGATAATCAAAGTTGCCATATACGGAGCTGCCGGATACACCGGTGTAGAGCTTTTAAGACTACTTCAAAACCACCCAAAGGTAAAGATTACTGCCCTAATCTCCCAGTCCTACGCTGGCAAAAGGTTGAGTGAGGTCTTTCCTTTCTTTCATGGAGAATTCGGAAATCTAACGCTCACAGAGGAGCCAAAAGAGGACTATGAAGTAGCCTTTCTGTGCTTGCCCCACGAAGGCTCTTTGGAGTTGGTGCCCAAACTTTTGGAAGAGGGTAAAAAGGTAATAGACCTCTCCGGCGCCTATAGGTTAAAGGATCCCTCCCTTTATCCTCACTATTATTCCTTTGAGCACAAACATCCAGAACTTTTGGAAAAGGCAGTCTATGGCCTGCCAGAGATATACAGGGAAAGGGTAAAAGGCGCAAACTTGATCGCCAATCCAGGATGTTATCCTACCTCTGTGCTTTTGGCAATTTATCCACTTCTAAAGGAAGGTATAAAGATAGAAAAAATTGTTATCACTTCCCTTTCGGGTGTGTCTGGTGCAGGAAGAAAACCCGTACAGCATTTTCACTTTCCTGAAATGTTTGGAGACTTTTTTGCTTACTCTTTGGAAAAACACAGGCATGTACCAGAGATGGAGGTGGTTATCAAAGACCTTTGCGGGATAGATGTACCGTTGAGGTTTTCACCGATAGTTGTGCCTACTTCAAGAGGAATGCTCTCAAGTATAAGTATATTCTGCGAAAAAATAGAGCCAAAGGAACTTTATGTGGAAACCTACAGAGAGGAACCCTTTGTGAAAGTTGCCTCTGAGCCACCCCACACGAAGTGGGTGGTTGGTACTAATCTTTGTTTTGTTTACCCCTTGTGGGATCACCGAGTTGGTTGTTTGCAGGTGATATCTATTATTGATAACTTAGGCAAAGGTGCTTCTTCTCAAGCACTCCAGAACTTTAACTTAATGATGGGCTTTGAAGAGAGGATGGGCTTGAACCTTAACCCAAACTTTCCTTGATTAGTCCGTAAGATTAACTCTGATAATCTCAAAGAGAGTAAGAAGTGCGTTTTTGACGCTTTCTTTGTCTATAGCGGAGACTGGAATAACGGGAATACCCTCCTCCTCATCTATATCAAGGGCTATTCGGACATCCTCAGGGCTCCAAGCGTTGGGTAAATCTTGTTTGTTTGCACCAACTACCATAGGAACGGGAAACCTTGATTGGAAGAAGTTTATTATCTTTCTTGCCTCGTGGAAAGTTGATGGGTCTGTGCTATCCACCAAAACGATAATTCCCAGCGCTCCCTCTCCTAAAATTTCCCACATGAAATCAAAACGAAACTGCCCGGGGGTACCAAAAAGATACAATTCGTGCTCATCATCTATGCGAATCTTTCCAAAGTCCATTGCAACAGTTGTATAATCCTTCACCTGCTTTTCGCCTGAATGCTGGACTTTTTTCTCAGTTTTAACAGTTTTAATCTCACTAACTGTGTTTATGAACTGAGTTTTCCCTGCCGCAAAGGGTCCCGCTATAACGACTTTTATCTTCTTTATCTGCTTCATAGCGACCTTATCCTCTCTATTATTTTTGCAAGAAGTTCAAGGGTTATAGGTACTTGTTTTTGTTTAACTTCCTTCTTCTTACGTCT
>WYEK01000047.1 GCA_009903855.1 Thermocrinis sp. | reverse complement strand
AGGGAAGTGCGCCAGAGGTTTGGCATAGATCCAGATAAGGAGAGTTTAACAGAATACGTAAACCACATGAATGATCAGCAAGGTCTAGAGCTTATGAAAAAACTTTTGTTTTTTAAAGATACCCTTAAGGATGCGGTTCTCAACCTTTCTTCCCACCTAATCGTCTATGACCTTTTAGAAATCGCTAAGCTATTTCATAATTATTACAATCATCACAGGGTAATGGTAGAAGATAAAAGTGTTATGATGGGTAGGTTATCCCTTTTGAAAGGTGTTGAGATTGGTTTGAAGGTTGGTTTAAACTTAATAGGAGTGAACGCACCAGAGCGTATGTAGAAGGAGGGAAAGATGAGAAAAGAAAGGCTATTGATCCTGTTGGGAACTCTAATAGCTTTGATATTCTTCTATGTAGGCTTGAATAAATGGCTTGAAAGCAAATCAGAGAGCGTACCGCCACCTGTGGTGGTAAAACCCACTCCTCCACCGCCGGCTTCCCCACCCCAAGAAGAAAAAGCTAAGGAGGAACCAAAGGTAGAGGAGAAAAAGCAAGCTCCTCCACCAGAACCACAAAAACAGAAGGAAGACTTAATAGCTCAAAAGATACAGGAAGAGAAAACCAAAGAAGTTCAGAAAACCCCAGAGAGCAAAAACTTAACAGCTCAAAAACAGGAAGCTCAAAAGGAGAGTGAAAAAGTAGAAAAAGTAAAGGAGGAAAAAGTCCAGAAAAACACGGTAGCTAAGCAGGAAAAGCAAGCGGAGAAACCTAAAAGAGAGGTTAGAGAGTATGTTATACAAATAGGAGCCTTTAGCTCAAAAGAAAATGCAGACAGAGCCTTAGGGAAGGCTAAAAGCATGGGCTACAGGGGTGAAATTGTTAGCGAAGATGATTTTTATAAGGTGAGAGTAAGGGTAAAAACTGATGATCCAAAGAAGGTTTTAGCTAAGTTAAAGGCTACCTTTGGCGGTGCTATAATCAAGCAATGAGATTTTTGTTAATCCTTATCTGGTTTGTCTTTTTTCTCTCCTGCGCACCTACCACAAAGGAAGAGCAGGTTAAAGACTGGCTTTACTACTATGACCTTGGTATGTCTGCCCTGTCTGCAAAAAACTATTCAGAAGCCATAGCAAACTTTTTCATAGCTACTCAGAAGGCACCTAATGAACCAAAGGTTTGGAACGCTTTAGGCATTGCCTATATGGAGGTTTCTGAATATGAGAAAGCGGAGTCTGCCTTTAGGAGAGCCCTTGAGGTGGATAAAAAATTCACTGAAGCAAGGCTTAACTTAGGGGTAATGTATTTTAGAAAAAAAGACTATGAGAACGCTTTGAGAGAAATAAGAACAGCCCTTGCAGACGAATCCTTTCCTCACAAACACATAGCCTTTTACTATTTGGCAAGAATATACAAAGCCCTTGACAATCAGAACCTATACTTGGAGAATTTAAGAAAGGCAACCGCTTATAACCCTATGTTCTTTGAGGCACAGTTAGAGTTAGCGAACGCCTACGAAGAGATGGGAGACTACAGGTCTGCCCTTGATGTGTATAGAAACCTTCTCAACAACGGCATAAGGACACCTCAGATAGAGCTAAACATGGCAAGGCTTCTGTTTTATGTAGAAGATTACGAAACCGCAAAGCTTTTCATAAAGAAGCTAATAGAAAATAAACAGGCGGATGCCAGTCAAAAGTCCCAAGCGTACGAATTGCTCAATCAGATATTAGTCAAAGAGCAGGAGAGATTAATAAGCAGGGAAAGGGCTTCTGCCCAAAAGGAGAGGGAGATATCCAAGGTAGAGGAAAGAAACCAAGAGTTACCTCCAAAAGAAGAGCTAATCAGTAAGGAAAAAATAACTAACCAAACAGAGCCGGAAATAGCAAAGCCTGAAAGAAAAACGGAGAACAAACCCGCAGAAGTCCAAAAGGAACATGTCTTTAGGATCCAACTGGGCGCCTTTTCCTCGGAGGAGAGAGCTAAGGCATGGAAAGAAAAAATAGAGAAGGAATTGGGTATAAATGACCTAACGATAGTGGAACAGCTCGGAATATACAGGGTTCTATATGGAAGTTTTAAGAGCAGGGCGGAGGCAGAGGCTCAGGTTCAAAGGCTAAAAGGCTATAATCTTTATGGTTTCATCGTGCAAGACTGAAATTGAAAAGCCAAGGGCGTAGGTTATAATTTTAAGTCCCTGAGGAGGTGCAATTATGGCAAGCTTGAACTCAAACGGTTTTGTTTTGACTACGGTGGATGAACTTTTGAGCTGGGGAAGGAGAAACGCCCTTTGGCCTTTAACCATAGGGCTTGCTTGCTGTGCTATAGAGATGATGCACACCGCTGCTTCTCGCTTTGATTTAGATAGATTGGGAGTTATATTTAGGGCTTCTCCAAGGCAGGCGGACTTGCTGATAGTGGCAGGCACCGTGGTTAATAAAGTGGCGCCTATGCTAAAGCTCATATGGGAACAGATGCCAGACCCAAAGTGGTGTATATCCATGGGAGGTTGTGCGTCCGCAGGGGGACCATTTCCCACATACTCAACCCTTCAGGGAGTGGATAGGATAATCCCTGTGGATGTTTATATACCAGGTTGTCCTCCACATCCGCAGGGGCTCATATACGGCATACTTCAGCTCCAAAAGAAGATAAAACAGATGGGCGTTAAAAAGTACGACAAAGCCTTTGAGGAGTTCAACAAAGAAATACAAAGGCAGGGACTTATCCCTACCGAAGTCCAAGTTTGAGGTGCTATTATGCCCTGGATGAACAAGGTTTCCGCAGATAGGATAAAGC
>WYEK01000082.1 GCA_009903855.1 Thermocrinis sp. | reverse complement strand
GGTTTAGGTTTGGCAAGAAGGGGATGGGCAAAGAAAGAGGACATTTTAAACACGAGAACTGTGGAAGAAGTAAAAGAGTTTGTAAGGAGAAAAAGGTATAATAGATAAATATGCCACGCCATCAAAACACCAAAGAAAAAATTTTAGAATCCGCCCTCAAGCTGTTTTCGGAAAAGGGCATAAGGGAGACCACCATAAAGGATATTGCTAAAGAAGTGGGCATAACAGAAGGTGCCATATACAGACATTTTGTTAGTAAAGATCAGATTGTTAGCACCCTCTTCTCCACATACGCTGAAAGGCTGTATGAAGAGCTTATCTCAGTGGTTGAAGAAAACACACCAATAAAAAACAGGTTTTTTAAGCTTGTAAAAACATTCTTGAGCTTTTGTTTTGAGAATCCACAAGCTTTTAAGTTCATAAACTTGTTTCACTATCTGAGGGCTGAAGAGGTAAAGAACTTTCAAAACCTCCCTAAAGACGCTCTGATGAAGTTCATGGATGAAGGTTTTAAGAAGGGAATCATCAAGGTCAGAAGGGAGCTGGCTTTAGCCATGGTGGTGGGCACTTTGGAAAGGACATTCCTTTTAGTGGAGGGTGGAATAATGGAAAGGAATGCGGGCTTGGAGGAGGAGTTGGCAGAAGTCCTCTGGAAGGCGATCACTTACCAATAACGAGGATAGCACCCGGACGTTTTATCCTTGGTGCCAAAATCTCCATTACCCTGAATTCATGAACCATGTTGGTGGTCTCCACATAGGCAAGGGACATATCAAGGGCTACCACTATGTCCATGTTCTGGGGACCGGCGGAGACCAGTATAGCCTTTCCCTCTGGTACTATGGGAGAGGTGTGAACTTCACTGACTATTTTCTTTATCTGCTCTATCTCAAGAAGCCCCGTGTTATGATAGACGCGGTTTAGCTTGAAGTAATCCTTTGGGTTCAAAAGAAGATGGTATGGACCAAAAAATCCGCTTTCGGTGAGCTTTGCCACACCCAAAGACACATCGTTAAAGGCATTTCCCATCACATCCCAATCGCTCATTGAGATGCTTTGCCTCCCCTCCACCGTCAGAAGCCCTTCTATGCCTAGCTTTTTGTTGCCATGTATTATAAGAGTGTCTTCTGCCACTGCGGTGGCAAAGGCTGCGGCGGCTGCGGTGGATGTATCTATGGGTAAGTTAAACTGCCTCCAGTATTCAAGGTCCCTCCAGCTTATGGAAAAAGGTTTATAGATGGTGGGAAGAATTATGTGTATTCTTTTACCTACCCTAACTGGCTCGCAGGTTTGGGCTTCCTCTCCGGGTCTTACCTCACAGCTACCGGGCTCCACCCCAAGAAACACATCATAAGATATAACTTGATGCCCTGCACCTATGGGACCAATCACAGGCATAAACCTTCTGCAAACTAATGTATTTTTTGCCACCCTTATAATCGCTTCCTCTAATGCGGACCACTCTTCCTGCGTAAGGGGTGATTGGTCTCTACCCAGAAAGTCCATAGCGCACCTCCTTTTCGTTAAATTTTAACACCACCCTTCTTCCATCTCCTTCAAACAAAAACTCAATAATACAATCGCAAAGCTCTAAGTTCCTTGCCCACTCCACCACTACTATGCCTTCTCCCACAAACTGTTCCACGTCAAAGTCCTCCACCCTGTACAGGTCTATGTGTATTAACCTTCCCCTTTGGGTGGGATACTCATTGACGATGGTAAAGGTGGGACTTCTAACCTGATAATCCTCCCTTATTCCTAAACCTTCTGCCAGCCCTTTTACGAAGGTGGTTTTGCCCGACCCCAAGTCTCCAAGTAGGCATATTACTTCATCCCCCTTTAGCCTTTCGGCAAACTCTTTTCCAAAGTTTATAGTCTCTTGTTCATCCTTCAAAAAGATCTCATACATCCTTACACTCCTTTATGCATTTGGCTATTTGAGAAAGGGCTATGTATGGGTTTTTTTCCTCTGTTTCCCACACAAATATACCCGCCCTGCTCAAGTTAAGCCTGGCGGTTTGGTCTTCGGGATGCCACCCACATACTACAATGTTCACTCCGCTTTCTGCCAATATTTGAGATATCTCCCTTTCATCGCCGGAGATCTCCTTTAAAAGCTCCCTCTTCCCGTCGGAGAATATGGCCAAGTATTTGGTGTTTTCAAAGTGGGAAGAAACCTTTTGCTCCTCGTCCAAAAGTATTCCCACCTTTGGCTTTATCCCTCCCACCGGTTCGTAATGGATAAAAACCATCTCCAGCTCAGGAATCTCCCTCTTTAGCCTTTCTTCCAAAGCATCCACCGTTTGATGAATGTGGTGGAAGTTCCAACCCTCTATGGCTACCGTAATATCCGCAAAGAGCCTTCCTCCAGAAGACCTAACATAAAGATGTTTTATTTCCTTTATGTTTTCAAAGTCCAGTATGATCTGCCTCATTCTCTCTAAGGTTTTTTCGTCGGCGGAAACATCCAAAAGCACCGCAAACTCCCTTTTGAGTATGCTTATGGCAGTCCAAAGGATCAAAAGGCTCACAGCCATCGCAAAGTATCTGTCCAACTGGTACCCAAGCTTAGCACTTACAAAGCTCAAAAGCACCAAAGAGGAGCCAAAGGCATCAGTTAGGGTGTGATAGGAGTCCGCTATAAGGGCTGGAGAGTTGTACCTTTTGCCCGCCCACCTTTCCAGTATAGAAAGGCTAAGGGAACTAAAGAGAGAAAAGACCACAATTCCCGCACCAATGCCCCAAAACTCTTCCTTTATTTCCACCCTTTGAGAAAAAGCCCTCTTTACTATCTCGTAGCTTGCTAAAAATAGAAAGAAGGAGATCACCACAGAGGCTAAGTTTTCCAGCTTGTAAAGCCCGTAAGGAAATCTCTCGTTCTTTTTGGTAGAGAACTTTATGGAGATGTATGTGATCACAGAGGCAAAGGAGTCCGAGAGGGAATGAACCGATTCCCCGATCAGAGACAAACTACCGGATAAAACACCACCCACAAACTTGGCAAGAGACTGCAGTAGATTAACCAAAAGTGCGATTAAAGCCCAGTGTTCCTTGCTCATCGGTTGAAGGGGGACTTACAGCCCTGATAGCTACCTCTACTTTCCATTTCCCTTTGGATAGCCTGAAGAACCTCCGATTTTTTCCTGTAGGTGCAGTAATCTGGTGCTATGAGCCTATCTTCCTCCACCTCCCCCGTTAACCTGTGGATCACCACATTGGGGGGTAGGATCTCTATTAGGTCCACTACCCTTTTTGCATACTCCTGAAGGCTCAAAACCTCAAACTCTCCGTTCAGGTACTGCTGTGCCATCTTGGTTCCCTTTATAACATGGAGGGGATGTATTTTAACGCCGTCTATGGGTAGGGCGCACAGGAGCTTTCCAGTTTCTAACATATCCTCTTCATCTTCTCCGGGAAGTCCCAGTATCACATGGGCACAAACTTTTAGGTTTCTCCTTTTGGTCCTCAAGACCGCATCCACAAAGTCCGAGATTCCGTGCGCCCTGTTGATCCTTCTGAGGGTGGTAAAGTTGGCAGACTGAAGTCCATACTCCACCCACACCTCTAAACCTTTTTGGGTGTAGCTTTCCAAAAGGTCCAACACCCACTCGGGGGCACAATCGGGTCTTGTTCCTACGTCAATCCCTACCACCTCGTCAAACTCTAAGGCGGTGTCGTAAATGCTCTTTAGGTAATCTCTCTCTCCGTAGGTGTTAGAGTAGGACTGATAATAAACAAAAAAGAGTATGTTTTTGCCGTACTTTTCTTTTGCCCGTAGGATGCCCTCTTCTATCTGTTTTCTCAGTGGTACGCTGGGGCTGAGGTGGGCAGGTCTTGTGCCAGAAAAACAGTAGGTGCATCCTCCCACAGACTTCGTGCCGTCTATGTTAGGACAGGTGAAGGGTAAAGCTACGGTGATCTTTTGAACCCTTTTGCCATACTTTTCCTTTAAATAGTCTTTTAAGGAGTAGTAAGTGCTCTTTTCTTTGATCATAAAGAATAATTTATGCTTCAGTTTGCAAAGTGGCCCAGGGCGGACTCGAACCGCCGACACCCCGGTTTTCAGCCGGGTGCTCTACCAACTGAGCTACCGGGCCTCTTTGGTATTAAAATTATACCACATGATAAGAATTGAGACGCCCTTAACGGATGAAATCGTAGAACGTCTCAGGGCGGGGGACAGGGTGCTCATAAGCGGCGTTCTGTACACTGCCCGAGATGCGGCACACAAGAGGATGGTAGAAGCCCTGCAGAGGGGAGAGCCACCACCCTTTGACCTAAAGGGACAGATCATATACTATGTGGGACCTACTCCACCAAAGCCCGGACAAGTAATAGGTTCCGCTGGACCTACCACAGCCATAAGGATGGACAAGTACGTGGAACCTCTTCTAAAACTGGGTCTAAAGGGCATGATAGGTAAAGGTTATAGAAGTCCTCAGGTGAAGGAGCTTTTGGTCAAATACAAGGCGGTTTATTTTGCGGCGGTGGGTGGAGTGGCAGTCCTTTTGGCAAGGGCAATAAAATTCTCCGAGGTAATAGCCTACGAGGACCTTGGCACGGAAGCTATAAGAAGGCTTATTGTGGAAGATTTTCCTGTAATAGTTGCCAACGATATCTATGGTGGGGATATCTTTGAAGAGGGCAGAAGGAGGTTTGCAAGGATAGACCTATGAAGCAACTGGTCATAATAGGCGGAGGTCCTGCGGGCCTTTCTGCTTCTATATACGCGGCAAGGAAGAAGATGGACTTCGTGCTGATCACCAAAGAGGTGGGAGGGCAGGTGATAAAGGCGGGCAACATTGAAAACTACTTGGGCTATGCCATGGTAGATGGTATCATCCTTGTGGAAAAGATGATGGAGCACATGAGAAAGTTGGGAGTGGAGCCCATATTGGACGAGGTGGTGGATGTGGAAAGGCTGTCCGAGGGCTTTGAAGTGAGAACAGCCTCCGGACAATCCTTCAAGACAAAAACCGTGCTCCTTTGCACGGGTTCAGAGCACAGAAGGCTAAACGTGCCCGGAGAGAAGGAATACACCGGTAGGGGTATATCCTACTGCTACACCTGTGATGCACCCTTCTTCAAGGACAAAAAGGTGGCTGTGGTAGGTGGAGGAAACTCGGGCTTTGAGGCGGCAGAGGAGTTGTTAAATTATGCGAGCACCATCTACCTTTTGGAGATCTTCGATCAATTCAGGGCAGATGAGGTGCTGAGGGAAAAGGTGTTAGGAAATGAGAAGGTCATTCCTCTCCTCAGGCACAGGGTTGTGTCTGCGGAAGGGGATGGTATGTTTCTCAAGGGTATTGTGGTGGAAGACCTGGAAAAGGGCAGAACATACCGGTTGGATGTGGAGGGACTCTTTGTGGAAATAGGGCTGGAGCCAAACACCAAGCTGGCTCAAAAACTGGGAGTGTTACTTAACAATAGGGGTGAGATCATAATAGACTGCAACAACAGAACCTCCGAGAGGGGTGTCTATGCGGCGGGAGATTGTACAAACATATTTGCGAAACAGATCATTACCGCCGCAGGGGAAGGGGCAAAGGCTTTACTTTCTATATACCACGACCTTACCTACGGAGTGAGCTCATGGATATAGCCAAGTTCATAGACCACTCCATACTCAAACCTCAAACCACCGAAAAGGATTTAGAAGAACAAATCAAAAGATGCATAGGGCTGAAGGTTTATGCGGTTTGTGTCCATCCTTACTGGGTAAAAAGGGCGGTAGAACTGGCGGGAGAGGAGTTGGTGGTGTGTGCGGTGGTTAGCTTTCCCTTTGGAATGGATACCAAAGAGCAAAAACTGTCCCAGTGTTTGGAAAGCTTGGAAAGGGGTGCAAAGGAGCTGGACATTGTTATGAACTTCTCCGCCCTAAAAAGCGGTCATTTTTCCTACGTTAGGGAAGAGCTCCTTGCCATCGGCAGAAACACGGAGGGTTTTGTAAGGAAGGTAATAATTGAGGCGGGCTACCTTAACGAAGAGGAAAAAGAGCTTGCGGTGGAGCTTATAGCAGAAGGTGGCATGGAATTTGTGAAGACATCCACGGGATTTTCTTTCCCGGGTGCCACAGAAGAGGATGTTAAACTGCTCTACTCTGCTTCAGGAGGTAGGCTAAAGATCAAGGCATCCGGTGGTATAAGAACCAAGGAACAGGCACTCAGATTCCTGTCCCTTGGTGCGGAACGCATAGGCACCAGTGCTACTTTTGATATTCTTAGTTAGGGGCACTTGCTGGCGTCGTAAGAAGGTTTGCCCAAGGCGGTCAGAAAGGCTTCAAAGGGTCCCATGTTCTTCATGGCAACACCTTTGGGACCTTCAAACTTGAGCCTTCCGAGCATCATCGCCTTCATGGGTCCATACTCTCCCCTACCCATCTCTTCCCATCTTTTGGTTTCTGCATACAACAAAAAGTCATCTTTCATCTTTTCACCTCCCAAAGTTTTTTCAGTAGAAAGATAACGCAAACCCAAAGGAAAGGACTTAAAAACTTTTTATATGCCTATAAAGCATGCAAATATTCGCATTTCCTAAATAGCAGTTTGTGGATTATATTTATTCCTTATGCTATTGGTTGAGTCCAAAGAAAAGCTAAAAGAGCTAAGGGATAGGTTTGAGGATGTTAAGCTTAGCCTGGATCCTTCTGCCCTTGAAAGGGAACTGGAGGAGATAGATAAAAAAATGGCAGAAAGCGACTTTTGGAGTGATGGAGAAAAGGCAAAGAGCTTAACCCAAAGGAGAAAAGTGCTTGAGGAAAACATAAAGGCTATAAAAAGCGTGGAGAGGTCCCTACGGGATGTGGAGGAGCTCTTGGAGATCACCTCCGAGGAGGACCTTGAGAGCCTTCAGATGATAGAAGAGGAGTTAAAAACTGCAGAGAAGCTAATAGAAGAGCTTGAGATAAAAGTCTTTCTCTCCGGTGAAATGGACCAAAAGAACGCCTATCTTACCGTTCAAGCAGGGGCTGGAGGGACAGAGGCTTGCGACTGGGCGGAAATGCTCTTTAGGATGTATAGAAGATGGGCTGAAAAGAAGGGTTACGAGGTGGAGATAATAGACTACCAACCCGACGATGTGGCGGGTATAAAGAGTGCTACCATGCTAATAAAGGGACCTTATGCTTACGGCTATCTGAAAGGTGAAAGCGGTGTGCACAGGCTTGTTAGAATATCTCCCTTTGATGCCAACGCAAGGCGTCATACATCCTTTGCATCGGTTTCTGTGATGCCTCAGATAGATGAGACGATAAAAATAGAGATCAGGGAAGAGGACCTTGAGATGGAGACTTTCCGTGCCAGCGGTGCGGGTGGGCAGTACGTGAATAAAACGGACACCGCAGTTAGAATAAGGCACAAGCCTACAGGTATTGTGGTATCCTGTCAACAAGAAAGGTCCCAATACCAAAACAGGATGAAGGCGTTGGAGCTGTTAAAAGCCAAGCTTTACCAGTTGGAACTTCAGAAGTTGGAGGAGAAGAAGAAGGCTTTGGAAGGAGAAAAGACGGAAATAGGATGGGGACACCAGATAAGGTCTTATGTGTTCCAGCCCTACCAGATGGTCAAGGACCTTCGCACAGGCTTAGAGGTAGGTGATGTGGAAAGGGTCATGGATGGAGACATAGACCCCTTTATAGAGGAATACCTCAAGTGGAAGGCAAAGCAATCCTTAAAGGCTTAATCCTTGGGTTGGTTCTTTTCCAAACCGCCATCGGCAAGGAAGTATGCCTAAGTGAATTGAAAAATCCCTACCCTGACGACTATTTGGACTATGCCTTGAGAAGGACCGTGGAAAGGGCTTTCCTTCAGGCGGGAGAAAGGCTAAGGTGTGGAGAGGGTTCAGAAAAAGTAAGCGTGGAGGTTCTTGAATATAAAGACATTCCCACAGGGCTTTCGTCCTTTCAGAGGGTAAACAGCTACAATCTGTTTTTAAGCTTTGAGCTAAAAACACAAGGTAAAAGTTATAAATACAGCGTAGCGGTTCCCTACTTTTTGCCCTCCGGGGGACAGGGAGATTTGCCAAAACGTTCCGCCCTGGAGGATGCCCTTGGTATAATATATAATAAATTAATAGAAAACTTAATAAGGAGGTGAAGCCATGCTTATGAATTTTGAGACCCAAAAGAGTGTTCAAGAGGTAAGGACTGCCTTGGAAGAGAAAGCCAAGGCTAAGGGCTTTGGCGTGATGGCTGTGCATGAGATCTCTAACATTCTCAAAAACAAAGGGGTGCCTATAGACTACGAATGCGTCATAGTGGAGGTTTGCTCTCCGAGGCACGCCAGTGAAGCGCTTTCCAAAAATGCCTTCATATCCACCGCCATGCCATGCAGAATAGCTATATTCCAAAAGGATGGCAAGACGGTTGTTAGCACCATGGCACCCACCGCTATGCTTGAAATGTTTCAGGAGCCTCAGCTCAAGGATATGGCGGAGGAGGTGGAAAAGTTGATGGAGGAGATCATCCAAGAGTCTCTTTGATGGATGATCAACACTTTATGGAGCTGGCCCTAAGGCTGGCTCGGGAGAGAAAGGGGCTTACCCACCCTAACCCTACTGTAGGTTGTGTAATAGTCAAAGAGGGAAAGGTTATAGCCCAGGCGAATCACGAAAGGGCAGGGCTACCACACGCGGAGGCAAAGGCACTCTCTATTGCCGGTGAATCTGCTAGAGGCTCTACCCTTTATGTTACCCTTGAGCCCTGCACCCACTTTGGAAGAACTCCTCCCTGCGTGGATGCCATAATAAAAGCGGGCGTAAAGAGGGTAGTCATTGCCACCTTGGACCCAAACCCTTTGGTTTCCGGAAAGGGGGTTCAAAGGCTAAAGGAAGCGGGCATAGAGGTAAAGGTGGGAGTTTTGGAAGAGGAGGCAAAGAGGCTAAACGAAGATTTTTTCACATACATAACCAAGGGAAGACCTTACATAACCCTTAAGTTTGCCCAGAGCCTTGATGGTTCTCTGGCAACAAAGGATTATCATAGCAAATGGATAAGCTCTGAAGAAAGTAGGAAATATGCCCACAGGCTGAGGGCTGAGGCGTCGGCGGTGTTGGTGGGAATAAACACCGTCCTCAGAGACAACCCAAGTCTGACGGTTCGGGCTTTTGAGTGGGAAAGAAATCCCACAAGGATAGTTTTGGACCCAAGGCTAAGAATACCGATGGATTGTAACCTTGTAAAGGACAAAAAGGCTAAAACCATTGTGATAGCAGCGGTGGAGGACAAAGACAAGATAAAGGCACTGCAGGAGGAGGGTGTAGAGGTCCTCTTGGCCGAATACAGGGATGGACTTTTGAACCTTCGGGAAGTTCTCCGAGAGCTGTACTTTAAAGAGGTTATGCATCTTTTGGTGGAAGGTGGAGCCCGCACGCTTACCAGCTTTATCCGGGAGGATCTTTACGATAGGGTTTGCATCTTTTTGGCGCCCATTTTTATAGGGGAGGGAGTAAGGCTTGGAGACCTAGGGGTAAAAAGGGTGGAGGATGCTATAAGGTTAAAAAGAAGGGAGCTTAAGTTCTTTGATGGGGACATCTATCTGGAGATGGTTAGAGAATGAAAATTGTCTTTATGGGCACTCCCTCCTTTGCGCTTCCATCCTTGGAGGAACTTTTAAAACACTTTGAAGTGGTGGGCGTAATCACTCAGCAAGACAAGCCTGCGGGTAGGGGGCAAAAGCTCACACCTCCACCGGTAAAGGAGTATGCCCTTAGGAAGGGGCTGAGGTGCTTTCAGCCAGAGAGTAAGGGGGAGATATACGCCATAGTAAAAGAGCTAAAGCCTCAGTGCGTGGTGGTGGTAGCCTACGGAAGAATACTACCAAAAGAAGTCCTTGAGCTTCCAAGCTTTGGCTGTATAAACCTGCATGCGTCCTTGCTTCCCAAATATAGGGGGGCGTCTCCTATACAGAGGAGCTTTTTGGCGGGAGACCTTTTAACGGGCAACTCGGTCATGCTCATGGACGAAGGCATGGACACGGGACCTGTGCTTCTCAGACAAGTGATAAAGATACAAGAGGAGGATAACTATCAAACCCTGTCTGAAAAGCTCGCCAAAGAGGGGGCAAAACTTCTAGTTCAAGCACTAAAAGGTTGGTTTAGAGGAGAGATTAAACCAAAGCCTCAAAAGGGTCCCGCCACCTACGCACCACCCGTCAGCAAGGAAGAACTCAGGATATGCTGGAAGGCGTCCGCACAGAGTGTAATAAACCGCATAAGGGCATTCTATCCCAACGCTTACTGCCTTAATATCAAAGGAGAGAGGCTAAAGATTTTAAAAGCTAAGAAGGTGGAAGGATTGGAAGGGGAGGAAGGGCAGATATTGGATAACAAAAGACTTGTGGTAGCTTGCGGAGAGGGTGCGGTGGAAATTTTGGAGCTTGTAAATCAAAAGGGTAAAAGGGTCTCCGGAGAAGAGTTTTTGAAAGGCTACAGAGGGGATTTTCTTTTATAATTTTTTGCCGTGATAAACATAATAGAACCGAGGTTTTTTGAAGAGGAAGAACAGGTTATCCTTAGCATTTTAAAAAGCCGTAAGATCACCAGGGGTGAATGGACAAAAGCCTTTGAGGAAGCCTTTGCCAAATACTTGGGGGTGAAGCATGCCTTTACGGTGTGCTCGGGCACCGTTGCCCTCTTCATAGCCCTAAAAGCCCTTGGAGTGGAAGGGCAGAAGGTGGTTGTTCCTGCCATGAGCTTTATGGCTACCATAGACGCAGTTTATTTGGCGGGTGGTGTGCCGGTGGTGGTGGACGTGGATGAATACTACACCATGGACCCAAATCAGTTGGAGGATGCGGTAAAGAAATACAACCCAAAGGTGGTAATCCCAGTCCATCTTTACGGTCAGCCCGCAGACATGGATGCAATAATGGGGTTATCTGAAAAGTACGGCTTTTATGTGCTTGAGGATTCCGCCCAAGCCCACGGCGCAGAGTTCAAAGGGAAAAAGGTGGGTAGCTTGGGACACCTATCCGCCTTTAGCTTTTACGCCTCAAAGAATGTACCCATGGGAGAAGGGGGAGTTATAGCCACAGATGACGACAAGCTTGCCAAAGAGGTAAAAAGATGGATAGACTTTGGGGAGCATCCCGCCTTCAATGTTAGGATAACTGAGTTTCAAGCTGCCCTAGGCTACATCCAGCTTAAATACTTGGACCAAAGGAACAAAAGAAGAAGGGAAATAGCCCAGAAATATAGAGAGTACATAAACTCTTCCTTTGTCCATCCTGCAGAAAGGGAAAGTGCCTACCACGTTTATCATCTTTACACCCTAAGGCACAAGGAAAGGGACCGCATTATAAAGTTTTTAAAGGAAAGGGGCATAGATGCCCGCGTTTACTATAGTTATCTTTTGAACGAGCTAAGAAACGCAGAACATCTACCGGTGGATAGGGCAAAGGTATTTAAAGAAGAGGTTTTTTCTATACCCGTCCATCCCTACCTTACGGAGGAGGAGGTGGATTTTATAATAGAAACCCTCAAGGCTGTTGAGGTCCCTGTTTAGTAAACTTGGTTTATAATTTTCCTTAAGGAGGTTGTTATGAAAAGGCTTATTCTCTTGTCCGCAATACTAAGCACTCTATCTTTTGCCCAGCAGAAGTTTGCCTGCATAGACACAAACAGGATACTTCAGGAATCGGAGACCGCCAAAAAGGCTCAGAGTGAGCTAAGGGAAAAAATCCAATCTTACCAAAAGAGCCTTGATGAAAAAGCCAAGAAGCTTGAAGAGTTGAAAAAGCAAATAGAAAGTAAGTCTGTAAACCAAAAGACAAGGGAAGAAAAGATAAAGGAGTATCAAAAGACAGAGTCAGAAGCCTTTGAGCTTCAGCAAAAGGCACAGAAAGAGTTGGCAGATATGAAGGCAAAGCTTGAAGATGAACTCACAAAGAAAGTAAAGGACATAGTGCAGGACATATCAAAGAAAAACGGCTTTACCGGTGTTTTGGACTGTTCGGTTTTTGTATATAATGATCCGGAGATAGATATAACCACAGAAGTGATAAAAAGGCTTGACGGGAAGTGAGTATTAGCAAAGAGCTTTTGGAAATTTTGGCTTGTCCTCTGTGTAAGGGTGATTTAAAGTGGGAGGGAAGTCTGTGCGTCTTAATCTGTGAAAAGTGTGGAGTCTTTTACCAAGTGGTGGATGATATTCCTATACTTCTTCCTGATTCTGCAAAGCCTCTTTCAGAGCTTGGAAGAGTTCCTCCTCCGAACGAACAACTTTAACAGAGGGTGGAAGAACACGATCACCAAAGTGTATGTAATCCACCCTCTTTGTGTACTGTCTTTTAAAACCTTCCACCATCTGATAGTCCGCCAAGCTATCTCCCACATAAACTGCATAGTCTATGTTCATTCTTTCCATGCAAAAATTCAAAGCGTAAGGATTGGGCTTTCTTAGGCTTGGCTGTTCTATGGTGTCATCATCCACCACCACATCAAAAAACTCCCAGAGCTCAAACCTATCAAAGGCATCCTTTAGGTCCTGTCTTGGTCTTCCTGTTAAAACTCCAAGTGGAACCTTTAAATCCCTCAACTTTTTGAAAAAATCCCTGCCGAGAATGAGCCTCTCCATTTCTTTTAGCTTTTCATACTCTTGGTTGAAGATCTCAATGACTTCCTCCAAGCTTGCGGACCCACCAAAGGTCTTTATGACTTCCAAAGTAGCCAAATAGTCATTGTTAATGCCCTTTTTGAACTTTATTTCTCTGACCAAGTCTATGTCCAAATCCTTGCTTAAAAACCTTTCCGCGGTATTTTTTATAGCGTAATGGTAAGAATGGTTAACGTCTATTATTACACCATCCACATCAAAGATTAACCCTTTCCTCATCCTTTATTATGTTCTCCTGTGTTTTGGATAGCAAGAACTTGGCAAAGCTATTTGCTAAGAAAGTAGTCTTACTGTCATCTGGGAATACTATGTAATACCACCTTCTTGCGTTAAAACCTCTTATTTTTACCTCTACTATGTTGCCCTCCTGCAGGTCCTTTTCCAAAAGACCTTTTGACAAGAAACTACAGCCATAGCCACATTTCACCATGCTGAGTATGGACCTTCCGCAGTTGATCTCAATCTTTATGTTTAATTTCTCAAAGATAACCCCTAACCTCTCCAGTTCTTCCTTAACTACCTTTCTAGTGCCAGAACTAACCTCTCTGAAAATAAGCTCTGTGGAATATAGGTCTTCTGGTTCTATTTCTCCCTCTTTTGCAAAAGGGTGGGAGGGATGGGTAAAGAATATGATCTCGTCATAAAACCAACGAATGGCACGGAATTTTTCTGAGGGTTCCCTCTCTATTATTCCAATGTTTAAAACGCCAGAAGATAACCCTTCCTCTATTTGTTGGGAATTTTCCACAAAAGCCCTTATGGAAATGCCAGGCATTTGGGAATGGAACTCCACCAAAAGTTCGGGAACTCTATACTCGCTTAAAGTGGTGCTTATACCCACAAAGAGACTGTCTTTGAAGTCCTTTTTGATCTTTGCCATTTCCTCTACTAGGTTCTCGTAGTCCTTTAGCAATGCATTGGCAAGTTCGTAAATCCGCTTTCCCTCTTCAGTTAGCACTATACGCCCACCCTGCCTCTGAAAGAGCTTGGCACCCACCATCCTTTCAAGGGACTTTATCTGTTGGGTAACTGCGGGTTGGGTAATGTAGAGTATCTCAGATGCCTTTGAGAAGCTCCCAAGGTCCGCAACCGCCACAAAGGTCTTCAATTTTGTTATGTCAATCATCAGATTAAAATATAACGCAAAATTATAACGAGTTTAAGCAGAGCTTATTTTGAGGAATTCTTTTATAGACTTCTCTATGCTGTCTCTAAGATCTCTCAACGCTCTCAGATCTGTTGTATCCTTCACTTCTTCCAAAACCCAGTGTTCCCTTCTTTTGTGGTTTATATGGTAAGGACATTGATCCCTTGCCTCGGAAGATAAGGTAATGAGTATATCTAGCTTTTCGTAGGGCACAAGGGAACAATCAAGGGGTTCAAGGTCTTGGGTAGGGTAGCCTTTTTCAGAGAGTACATCAAGGACTGCTTGGGGAACTTCCCTTTCTGTCTGCACACCCGCGGAATAGACCTCTATGTTCAAAAGGACAATGCGCGAAAGTTTTGTAAATATGGACTTTGCCATTGCAGCCCTTACATTACCTTTGGTAGATACAAAGCACAATTTCATAGGCTTGGTTATAATTTTACCATTATGTTGGAACTTTTGACCGAGAGGTTTAGTAAAGCTTTTGCTAAAGTAGAAAACAGCCGAAAGCTAACGGAAAAGCAAATAAACGACTTCTTAAGGGAGATAAGGTCTGCCCTTTTGGAAAGCGATGCGGATTACGATGTGGTAAAGGATTTTCTGAAGAGGGTGAGGGAAAAGGCACTACAGGAGGACATTACCAAGAAGATCTCACCTTTTGAACACCTGCTTTTGACTGTTTATGAGGAGTTGGTTAAGGTTCTAGGAGAGACTGTATCTGAGTTAAAAAAGGGGACCGTTCTCTTTGTGGGTCTTCAGGGAACGGGAAAGACAACCACTATAGGAAAGCTGGCAAAGTATCTAAAAGACAAGGGCTTTAAGGTGGCGGTATCCTCCACCGATGTTAGGCGTCCCGCTGCCATGCTCCAGCTTCAAAGGTTGGCGGAGAAGGTAGGAGTGCCATACTATCACTTCGGTGAAGGGCTTTCCGCCCTTGAGATAGCCAAAAGGGCTCAAGCAAGGGCAAAGGAAGATGGTGTGGATTACCTTCTTTTGGACACAGCGGGAAGGCTACACATAGACGAGGAGCTAATGGAAGAGCTCAGTAGCATAAAGTCTGCAGTGTCTCCTTCGGAAGTGCTTTATGTGGCGGACGCTATGCAAGGACAAGAAGCCCTTAGAATTGCCAAGGTTTTCCACGAAAAGGTTGGACTTACAGGTGCAGTGCTTACCAAGATGGACGGAGACGCAAGGGGGGGCGTTGCCTTTTCTTTGAGGTCTGCCCTTGGTATACCCATAAAGTTCGTGGGTGTGGGTGAGAAGTTAGAGGACATAGAGCCCTTCTATCCGGACAGAATAGCCCAAAGGATCATGGGGCTTGGAGATATCCAAAGCCTCATAGAAAAGGCACAGAAGGTTATACCGGAGGATGAGGCACAGGTTCTTGCCACCAAAGTTCTAACGGGCGATTTTAACTTGGAAGACCTTTTAAAACAGTTTGAGTTTATGGAAAAAATGGGACCCCTTGATAAACTCCTTGGAATGTTACCCGGTCTTCCTTCCCAACTGAAAAACTTAAAAATAGACGAAAAACTTATAAAAAAGAAAAAGGCTATAATCCAGTCTATGACTAAGGAAGAAAGGAAAAATCCACTTATAATAAACATGAGCAGAAAGCAGAGAATAGCCAAAGGCAGTGGGACCACCATTTCTGATGTGAATAAACTCCTCAAAGAGTATGAAGAAATGAAAAAACTCATGAAAAAGCTAAAGAATGCTAGAGGTCCGATTGGTATTCCAAGGCTACCTTTTAGGATATGAGAATATGCTTATTTCTTTAATTTTCGGGAGTTCCATCATCTGAGTTTATGATAATTTTTGAACCCTTTCAAAAACAAGACAGAAACAAACACCAAAATCCCAAAGAGGGCTTGCAAAAAGACCAAACTAAAGCCGGTGGGAAGGTCTAAATAAAAGGACAAAACTATGCCCGCAGTGTTTATAACAGCGCCATAAACCCATGCAAACA
>WYEK01000018.1 GCA_009903855.1 Thermocrinis sp. | reverse complement strand
ATACCGCATACCGCATGCGGTATAACGTGTTTGCACAGATAACCAGAAAGGGGATAACTATGTCTCCTCACAGATTGTAGGAGTGAACCTATCCACCGCTAAATCCCTCCACTTCTTGTCCCAAGAAGTTGAAGCTTTGAGAATAAAGAAGATGAACAGGAGATAGCAGAAAAGTCCCCGAAAATCAAGGACTTTAAAAGATGAAAATTCTTATCCTACACCGCCGAATGTATGGTAAGAAAACTTTATCCTCTGAAGCCTATATTACGGGACAACGGTTTAACAGACTTCCAGAATACCCCCAGACCGGACAAAAAGGATTAAACTGGGTTAACTAAGAAGATGTTAACTTTTGGCATCCATGGATTGGGCTGGCTGATAGTTAGGACCCGAAGCAGTTCCTATACGCTTAGAAGTATGGAGGCAATAGAAGTAATAGAAGAAATACTGAGCAAGAAGATATCCACTTTTAGCACTCATAAGCTGGATCAGTTAAACATGCACCGTAGTTAGCTTCCAGCTGGTTAACTAACTCTGAAGCTAAAGGGAAAGACTTAGTTAACTACGGGCACGGTTAACTAAACTGCCCGCCTATGGTTAACTAACTTATCCTAACTTGATTGGGAGTTAGTTAACCCGTCTGAAGGTTTAATCCTTTTTGTCCGGTCCGAGGACCTACCTTAGGGCCTCTATATTCTTCAGTGTTTCTTAGCCGTTTTCCTGTCTCAGTTCAGCTTCCCTACGCTTTGATGTATGCTCATTATAGGCTGGAATATATCCCGAGGAGGGATTTTAACTAAGTTTGTGGTTAGCTAAGTTCTAAGGTAGGAGTAAATCACTTGTTTAACTTGCTTGAGAGAATATCCTTTTTAGCTTCCTCATGGTATAAATGACGATGCATTTCAAGAAAACCTCATGCTAACCTTAAGTTTGTCATGTGAATGCCAAAAGTTGACACTTCTGAAATTTTCGGTTATTACGATTGTGAATGGATTCTTTAGGTTGAGGTTATATTAAAAACCACACGCATGAGTGAAATACGCTTAATAGTAGATAGTTCTACATTATCAAACTTTGCCCGTGCTGGGTATTTGAACTTGCTAAAAACTCTATTTCATGCGGGTTTATTAACTACCTCCGATGTGATAGAAGAGATTGAACGAGGTTCTGAAAAATATCCAGAGTTGCGAACGGTCCTAAATAAGCAAAGCTTATGGCTAAAGGTTGTGGATGAACTAACAGAAGAAGAGCAAAGCTTGATAAGAAACTTAAGAATTACTCACGAGGAATTTGAAGAGGGAGCGGATGCTTCCCTTTTGGCTGTGGCTAAGGAAAGGAACTTGGTGTTAATAACTGATGATAAATATTTGAAGAAGATTTCAGAGCGAGAAGGTGTAAAGGTTGTTGGAACTGTGGAAATATTAGAGGAAGCGATTAACAGAGGATTAATCCGTAGCGTAGAGGAACTAAAACAGATTGTTATAGATATGGAACATTTGGCACGCTTTAGGCTGAAGGATTCTGACTTGAAAAGGCTTGGATTAAGTTTAGATTTATAGCTTTGAGGCAAGTGCCCACATGAATACTCTGGAAATTATAGGACAAAGGCTAAAAGAGGCCCGAGAGACCGCAGGCTACACGCCAGAAGATGTGGCACAAAAGCTTGGAATTACCAAGGACGAGCTTTCTCTTTTTGAAAGTGGGAGACAAAACCCGCCACTTAGTCTTCTAAGAAAGCTTGCCAAGCTTTATGGAGTTTTCGTTAGCTACTTCTACGGGATAGAAAAGCCTAAAGGAGAGGTCTTTAATCTTATTCTTGATAAAGCTAAAGAACTTTCTCTCCCTCCTGAAACCATAAGTCAGGTTCACCGCTTTATTTTTCTGTGTAAAGAGATAGTAAAGCTTAGGCAAAAGTTGGGTATTCCAAAGCCTGAAATTCCTTACTACACTCTAAACCAAGGGTCCATAGAGAAACAAGCCAAAGAGGTGGCAGAGGCAGAAAGGGCTCGTTTGGGCTTGGGAGATAGCGTGGTGCCAAGCTTAGGAGAAGTTTTAGAAGACATCCGTATTCCAGTTATTAGGCTACCTTTAGGCATGGAACTTTCCTCTGCGATGGTCTGTGATGAAAGCTTTGGTGCGTTTATCCTTGTTAATTCAGATTGTCCTTATCAAAACCAGCTTATTGCCTATGAGTATGCCCACATTCTTCAAAGAAAAGACAAGGCCCATCTAAATAAAGATGGACAGGAGGATGATTTTAGCGAGCGTTTTGTGGTTCATTTTTTAATGCCAGAAAGTCTTGTTAAAAGGCTTGTAAGACAACACCACAACTTAACCGACGTGTGGGCTTTGATAAGTCTAAGACGCACCTTTGGCGTTAGCTATGAAACTCTTATATCACGCCTTCACGAACTTGGCGAAATTGGTGAAAAGGACTTAAACAGATTGCTAAGGGCAAACCTGTGGAATTTGGAAATAAAGCTTTTTGGAGAACCAAAAGATCCAGCGCCTTGGAAAATTTCTAAGGTCCTGTGGGAACTCGTCCTGACTGCGGTAAAGCATGAACTGATAAGCATTAGCTATGCATCAGATGTCCTTGAAATAAGCCCTATGCAAATCCAAGACATCCTTTATGAACTTGAGGAAATAGAACTCAGCCGATCTTGAACCCTCTTTGAAAAATTACTCATCGTTCCTTTTTTTCTATCCCACACTCCTTTCACCAATATGGGCTTTAGATGAAAAGGGTTTCCTACCCTACACAGCTGGATGTGGGATAAGAAGTCCTTGTGCATACTAAAATGAAATCTGAAGGAGGTGCTAAGATGTGTGTAATCATCTATAAGCCAGAGGGGGCTATTGTTAGCGACAAGCTATTTGACCGGTGTTGGGAGTTGTTTCCTCATGGCGGCGGATATGCTGTTTGGGATAATGGAAAATGGGTGTATGAGAAGGGCTTTATGGAGAAGGAAGAGTTTTATAAAGCAGTCAAGGAATTCGTTCACTCGGAAAACACAAGAATTGTTCTACACTTTAGGTTTGCCACAGAAGATGCAGAGGGAAAGAAAAACATCCTTCCAGAATTCACGCATCCCTTTGAAATCCAGCTTCAGGATACAAAAGCCTTGCTATTTGTTAATGGGCGGTTTAGCGAGAGTTATAAAGGCATTGTGGGGGCACCAAAGGTGAAACGGTTCGTAGAGGACATAAACCAGCTAAAGCTTACGAGGAAGCAATATGAAAAGCTTTTGGAAGAAGACGGGCTTCTGGAAGGCTTACTCCGATACAGAGGAGAAAGGGCAAGACTTCTGACGCTTTTTGAAGAAGACAAGGAACCTTTCTTTAGTCCTAATCCTCCGAAGGGATGGATAGAATACGATGGGCTGTTGCTTTCAAGGAGAGTCTTCAGTTGGTAGATTGTCAGAAAATTCCAGAAGGTAGGTTATAGTATATATAGGGTATGGTAGCAGTTAGGGAGGAAAACAGGAGAGGGAGCCTTCCTAACAAGGGAGGGCTTTCTCTGAGGGGTCTTTTGGCCCCTTATTACGAGGAGGTGGCCTAATGGCTTACCTCTTCGTGTATGGCACCCTTAAAAGGGGTGGATCAAGGCACAGCCTTTTAAAGGGCTGTCCTTTTTTAGGGCATGCCTTGGCGAAGGGCTTTGCCCTTTATGACCTCGGCGCCTACCCTGGGATGGTTCCTGGAGATGGGGTAGTGCGTGGGGAGGTCTATGAAATCCCAGAAGGGCTCCTTAGGGAGCTTGACTGGGTAGAGGGAGCTCCTTTCCTCTTCAGGAGGGAGCTCATTGAGGTGGTCCTTGAGGACCACACTCCTTTGCGTGCCCACGCCTATCTGTATAACAGAGAGGTGGAGGGTGCGGCTTTGGTGCCTTCCGGTGAATGGGAGGTATAAGAGAAGGTCCCCATGGGGGGCCTTTTTAAAACCAAAGACAAAGGAGGTTGGAGATGAAGAAGTCCTTGCTAACCATACTTAGCTTAGCCTTAGCCCTTCCAAGTTTTGGGCAGGAAAACATGCAAAAGCAAACATCGTTTAGGGAACTGCTGTTTTCCGGTAAAAGACATTTTTTATTCTTAAGCCCTTCCGAGACAGAGACGATAATTGTCGTTGGGCGTTGGGGCGTTGATGCAGGCAAAGCCATTGAATACTGTTCCGCTTTTGGTGGAAAGGCATACCTTGTTAAATACAAGCAGGTAGAAGGTTTTGGAGGTGGATATGTAATAGAGGAAAAAACGCCTGCAGAAGAGGGAACTGGGGCTGGAGGTTTTCTAAAGGGAGTATTTTCAGCAGCTATTTTGGGAGATGTTGCAAGTAGCAATGCACCCGCTACCCTTTGTGAAAAGGATGGGAAAGAAGTTTTCTTTATTCAGAGAGGCAGGTTTATAGGCTATCGTTATCCAGCCCAACATCAATGGTTGGAGTCTTGTTTTATTCAGGTTGCAAAGCATCAACCTGAGCCCAGAATAACTTCCTTTGAATTGGAATGGGCAGATAAGATAAAGGCAAGCACCAACCTTATAGAGTTTTTGCAATCAAATCGTGTAAAACTCCAAAACCTGCCTGATGGTTCTTACAAGATAAAGGACACTGTGAACAACAACTGCCACCCTCTAAACTCTGATGTTTTAAGAATGCTTGCAAGCTATTGCTATCAAAAAGGAGGAACCTTTAGAACTGCAGATGGGCAGGACTTTAAGGACTTTATGGCAAAGGTACTAACCACAGACCCACCACCTAATGTAGGAGTGATAAACTACTGGCTTAGGGAGATAACCAAAACTGCATACTACTGCGATGGTCCTGAGAAGTTTATGGTTCGCACCACCGCAGAAAGAAGCGCATCCGATATTCAAACATTTATAATTCCCTATGTTCATTATGTTAAGCTTGGTTTAGACGAGGGGCTGATGGGTCAGACGCAAACAAGAGTAAGCCAACCCGCACCAGCCAAAAAGGATGAAATCCTCTCTATGGTAAAGATGACCGCAAGCTCTAAAATGCCCTCTATGCAAGTAATGGGACAGATGCAATATGAAACCATCTATATGTATCCAGATGGTGGCTGTGATCTTGTAGCCCTAATCACAAGAGGTCCAGGATACACTACAGTGGATAACTATAAAGTATGCCAAAGCGATGTCCAGCCTGTAGGTCGTTCAGATGATTACAAGGTCATAACTGTGGATAGGATAGACACGAGAACCGCCATGCAGCTATATACCAACTGCAGGTCCTACGGAAGAATGACAAGCCTTTACAGCGGATACAGAATTGATTGTAGAATTCCCAATCCACAACTTCCTTGCAATGGTGAGATTATCATAACAAGAGATAACAAGCTTGTAGACTTTAAGGTAGAAAATATATGCAGGTAAAACTCGTGATGAGGTTTGAGGGTCTGTGGAGGTGATCTCCGTATCCACCGACACCAAATACACCCACTTGGCTTGGCAGACCACAGAAAAGCTTTTGGAGAAGGTGCGCTATCCAATGGGTGCAGACCCAGCGGGTAAGGTTTCAAGGCTCTTTGGAGTTTATGATGAGGATACGGGCTTGGCGCTGAGGGGAACTTTCATAATTAACCCAGAGGGAGTTTTGGTAGGCTCTGAGGTCAATTACTACAACGTGGGAAGGAATGCAGAGGAGCTGGTGAGAAAGATGAAAGCAAACGTGTATCTTATGAGCCATCCAGATGAGGCATGCCCTGCCAAATGGGAAGAAGGAAAGAAAACCCTAAAGCCCTCTGCGGAGTTGGTGGGTAAGGTCTATTCCGCCCTGCAGGAGTGATTATATTTAATAGCATTGGAGGACTGGAATGGAACTGACTTTAAACCTTGGCAGTGATGAGATATACGATGTGATCATTATTGGAGCCGGTCCTGCTGGCTCTTCCGCTGCCATATACACCGCGAGGGCAGGGCTATCCACCTTGGTGCTATACAGGGCAGAGGCGGACGGTGCCTTGGGAGTAACCCAGCAGATAGAAAACTACCCTGGCATAAGGGGTCCCATCTCTGGCTATGAGCTTTTAAAACTTATGCGGGAACATGCAAAAGCCTTTGGTGCCAAGTTTGTAAGGGGCAAAGTTATCGCTACAGACCTATTGGGAGATATAAAGAAGGTCTATACCATAGACGGAAGGGAGTTCAAGGGTAGGGCGGTTATAGTGGCCTCCGGTGCCATGGAAAGAACCAACAAGTACAAGGGAGAGGAGGAATTCTTAGGAAGAGGAGTGTCTTACTGTGGCGTTTGCGATGCGGCCTTCTTTAAAGGAAAGCCCGTGGCGGTGGTAGGGGAGGACGATTACGCCTTAGAGGAGACGGAGTTTATAAGCAGGTTTGCCAGCAAGATATACTTAGTGGTTCCTTCCTCCCGCATAAAGGCACCACCGGAGATGATAGAGGAGATAAAGTCCCATCCCAACGTAGAAATCCTCACCCACCACAGGGTTATACAGATCGTAGGTTCCTCCTTTGTGGAGGGCTTGGAAGTCCAAAACATAGAAACCAAAGAGAAAAAGATCCTACCTGTGGATGGTGTGTTTATATTCTTGGGAGGAAACAAGCCTTCGGTGGATTTTCTTATGAACCAGGTGGAGATGACGGACGGACACTGTATAGTGGTAAATGAGGAGATGATGACCTCCGTGCCCGGTGTTTTCGCAGCGGGGGATGTGCTCTGCAACAACATAAAGCAGGCGGTTATTGCAGCGGCGGATGGTGTAAAGGCAGCGTTGGCAGTGGACAAATACCTAAACAAGAAGGCAAAGATCACCTCCCAATGGTAAATGTTTGTCAAAGAGCTTCCGGAGGATGTAAGGTTCAAAATATCCGCGGGTGAAGTTATAGAGAGCCCGGCGGATTGTGTAAAGGAGCTGATAGAGAACTCCCTTGACGCAAAGGCAAAAAGGGTAGAGATAGAGATCATCAAGGGTGGAAAGCACTATATTTCCGTCAAAGATGACGGCGTGGGCATACACCCGGAGGACCTCCCTAAGGTAATCCTGCCCTTTTACACCAGCAAGATAGAGAGGTTTGAAGACCTGCTTTCGTTGAGAACCTACGGCTTTAGGGGAGAAGCCCTCCACGCCATAGCCCAAGTTAGCAGGATGGTTATAAGCTCCCGTTTTTACCAAGAGGACAGGGGCTACGAAATGAGGGTGGAGGAGGGAAAAGTGGTGCATATGAGGGAAAAGGGTATGGCGGTGGGCACAAGGGTGGAGGTCTTTGACCTTTTTTACAACTTGCCAGTAAGAAGGAACCTTCTGAAGAAGGAAGATACAGAGAGGGCAAGGATTCTGAGGCTAGTAAGAGACTACGCAATGGCAAGACCGGAGGTGTCCTTCAAGCTTACAGCGGAAGGAAGGGAGCTTTTGAACCTACCCTCCACCCAAAACGAAAGGGATCGGTTGGAAGAGATATACAAAACCAAGTTTGAAGAGAGGGAGATTGAAAGGGATGGCTTACGCTTGAGGATCTTTGTTTCCCTCTCCCAAAAGAAGGGAGAGGTAAAGCTTTTTGTAAATTCAAGACCTGTTCAAAACAAAAGCTTAACGGAGTACATAAAAAGGACGGTGGGAAGACGCATAGCGGTCTGCCTTTTGGAGGTCCCACCCTTTGTGGTGGATGCCAACATCCATCCCAAAAAGCTTGAGGTGAAACTCCAAAGGGAGGGAAACATCAAGGAGCTTTTCAGAGAACTTTTTAAAGGACATAAAACACACATACCATCCTTGAAACAAGAGGGCCATCCATACAAGGCTGAGCCGGAGCTTTTGGGCATCTTGGAGGATACAATACTTATAGTGAATTGGATGGAGAGCCTTTATTTCATAGACCAGCATCTGCTTGCGGAACGCATAAACTACGAAAAGGGACAGACCTCCGATAAAGCATGCAAAGGTGCCATAAAGGCAGGAGACAAGCTATCGCCCGCCCAAGTTAGGGCTATGCTTAAAGAGTGGGTGGAACTACAAAACCCTCACACCTGCCCTCACGGAAGACCCATATACTACCGCCTGCCTCTTAAAGAGGTCTACCAACAGTTAGGAAGGGAACGCTAATGCTTGCCAAGAGAATAATTCCGTGCTTGGATGTGGACAAAGGGAGGGTGGTAAAGGGTGTAAAGTTTCAGAACCTAAGGGATGCGGGGGACCCGGTGGAGGTGGCAAAGAGCTACGAAGAGCAATCCGCCGATGAGCTTGTCTTTTTGGACATAACCGCCTCTGCAGAAGAAAGAAAGATCATGATAGAGGTGGTGCAAAGGGTAGCGGAAACGATCTTTATACCCTTTACGGTGGGTGGTGGCGTGTCCTCCTTGGAGGACATAAGGAGGCTTTTATCCGCCGGTGCGGACAAGGTTTCCATAAACACCGCGGCGGTAAAAAACCCACAGCTGATTTACGAATCTGCCAAAAGGTTTGGTTCCCAGTGCATAGTGGTAGCCATAGACGCCAAAAGGTCCGAAAGGGGATGGGAGGTTTATATTCACGGTGGGAGGACGCCCACGGGGCTTGACGCGGTAGAGTGGGCAAAGAGGGTGGAAAGCTTGGGAGCGGGGGAAATCCTGCTCACTTCAATGGATGCAGACGGCACAAAAAAGGGCTACGATATAGAATTATGCAGGGCTGTAGCTTCTGCGGTAAGCATCCCTGTAATAGCCTCCGGGGGTGCGGGCACAATGGAACACTTTTATGAAGTCTTCACACAAACAAACGTGGACGCAGCCCTCGCAGCATCCCTCTTTCACTTCAAAGAGGTAAGCATCCCAGAGCTAAAGGCATATCTTAAAAACAAAGGTGTTCATGTGAGGCTTTGAGATGTTTGAGCCGAAAACTCCGTACTTGGCGGTGGATGGTGTGGTCAGACTTTGGGAGGGAGAAAGATTTAAGGGCATCGTGCTTATAGAGAGAAGGTATGAGCCCTTGGGCTACGCCCTGCCAGGAGGCTTTGTGGAGGTGGGAGAAACAGTGGAAGAAGCAGTCCTGCGGGAGGTCAAAGAAGAGACCGGGCTTGATGCACAGATTGTTAAACTTTTGGGTGTGTATTCGGAACCCAACAGGGACCCACGCTTTCATGTGGTGTCTGTGGTCTTTGTTTTGGATGCCCACGGAGAGCCAAAGGGTGGCGATGACGCAAAAAAGGCTTTGGTCTTTCCCATAGAGGACCTACCCTTTGATAAAATAGTCTTTGACCACGCAAAAATTTTGAAGGATTACCTAAGATGCCCATAGAGAGAGAAGTGCCAGAGGAAATAAAGAGGAAAGTACTGGAAAAGGTCTCCAACAAAAGCCTGGCAGAGATCGCCTTTAAATACATAAAGCTTGTGGAAAAGGAAGACGGTACCATTTGGGTAAAGGAAGAGCTACCAGACACCAATAACCACGCCCTCATGTTCATGGTCCTTGCCTGCGTCAATTACACCCAAAGAATACTAAGAGGAGAGGACATAGAATGACCACCATTATTGCAGTAAAAAGGGATGGTGTGGTAGTTATGGGCGGAGACGGACAGGTCACCCTTGGCTCCTCTGTGCTAAAGCACGGGGCAAAAAAAGTCAGAAAGATCTACAACCGCAGTGTGTTGGTGGGCTTTGCGGGTGCCGCTGCTGATGGTCTTGCTTTAATGGAAAGGCTGGAGGGAAAGCTGGAGGAGTTCAGAGGAAACCTTTTGAGGGCTTCGGTGGAGTTGGCAAAGGAGTGGAGAACAGACAGGGCTTTAAGAAGACTTGACGCCATGCTCTTGTGTGCAAACTTGGAACACCTCTTGGTAATTTCTGGCACGGGGGATGTAATGGAACCGGACGAGCCCATCATGGCAATAGGCTCCGGTGGAGACTACGCAAGGGCTTGCGCCTTAGCTCTTTACAAACACACCAACCTATCTGCAGAGGAGATCGTCAAAGAATCCCTCTCCATCGCAGCAAAGATTTGCATATACACCAACGAAAGCTTTCACTTGGAAAAACTACCGTAAGGTTTGGTATAATATAGGCAAGGTTGTTTGAGGGTCCAACTTGGACCCTTGTCAACTTGGCAACTGAATACGGGTTAGTGTGTCCTTCTGGTGGGCTGTCTCAATTTTGAGAGGGTTGAGGCTTTGATTTTCAAGCTTTCTGGGAGACAGTCTCACCGTAAAGCCGTAATTATGTAATGCCGTAATGCCGTAATTATGGTCAGTGGCGGAAAGCGTTGGGAAACAAGGGTTTAAATTTGACAATAACATACTCAACTTTGCATGATCTCGGATTTCGGAAAATTAACTTCATTCGAAAGGGGTGCCCTCTTGACAAAATTATTGATATGTCTTATTTTAATTAATATAGCAATTTGAGGTTCCTAATGCACCGTGTGGAGTTGAAAGTTCCGTGCGTGCACTTTGTCCGTGTAGGAAGACCTGCTGTTCCTAATGCACCGTGTGGAGTTGAAAGATCTGTCTCTTTGTGAAGTGGGATGATTTCCTTTTCAAGTTCCTAATGCACCGTGTGGAGTTGAAAGAATAAAGAATGCGTTCATGTATCTTGACGTGCTTGGTTTGTTCCTAATGCACCGTGTGGAGTTGAAAGCTTATAAATAGCCCACGCAACCAGCTCCACTACGCTAAGTTCCTAATGCACCGTGTGGAGTTGAAAGTTTTCTTTTCTTTCTGCCTGCCCTTTTTTTACCCTACCATGTTCCTAATGCACCGTGTGGAGTTGAAAGTTATTATATTTAATTATAACAGTTAGCCCACTATCTAAGTTCCTAATGCACCGTGTGGAGTTGAAAGCTAATAACATATGGATATGGGACAAACACTGTTGCTTGTTCCTAATGCACCGTGTGGAGTTGAAAGCGTTAACTGGTCTTAGCCTTTTCTCTTTAAGCTTTTGTTCCTAATGCACCGTGTGGAGTTGAAAGGCTTTGCAGACTTCGGTAATGTCAAAGACTTTAGCTGTTCCTAATGCACCGTGTGGAGTTGAAAGCCCTTTCGGGAGGGTGGTGGGCTGGGGGTTATCCCCCGTTCCTAATGCACCGTGTGGAGTTGAAAGCAGGAACAACTTTTGCACCACTAACACTTAGTGCAAGTTCCTAATGTACCGTGTGGAGTTGAAAGTGAGCAATATCTTGACTGGGTCGCCGTGCTTGGAGCAACGTTCCTAATGTACCGTGTGGAGTTGAAAGATCGGGCATTCCGAGCGGGTATAGCTGGAGGATTTTCTGGTTCCTAATGTACCGTGTGGAGTTGAAAGCCCCGTCTGGCCCTGTGAAGGCCAGCTCTATGTTGGCCGTTCCTAATGTACCGTGTGGAGTTGAAAGCTCTACAAGATTTGTCCTCCCTCCTGATGACCTGACCTCCAGTTCCTAATGTACCGTGTGGAGTTGAAAGGTGGGGGTTGCGGCCAGAAGACTGGCCGCCCAGGCACGTTCCTAATGTACCGTGTGGAGTTGAAAGTCCCCTACAGAGATTTGCACCCTGTTAAAGGGCACCTGTTCCTAATGTACCGTGTGGAGTTGAAAGTCACGCTTTGTTTTCAGTATAGCAACATCTTTATCGTGTTCCTAATGTACCGTGTGGAGTTGAAAGCAAACTCGGGCTCACCACCCAGCCTGAGGTGGCCTTCCAGTTCCTAATGTACCGTGTGGAGTTGAAAGCCTGCTGGTTTTCCCACGTTTCCTCCTTGCGTGAATCGGTTCCTAATGTACCGTGTGGAGTTGAAAGCCTTTTATGGGATTTTTTTGTTTGCTTTATCATCCGTGTTCCTAATGTACCGTGTGGAGTTGAAAGTGCTATCTGGAGGAGTGATGGGAAATGCCACCCCACCGTTCCTAATGTACCGTGTGGAGTTGAAAGCGATGTCCACGTAATCATAAACATCGTGGTAATTCCATGTTCCTAATGTACCGTGTGGAGTTGAAAGACATAAGCCTGCGACGGACTTCATGCCACTTTTTAAGTTCCTAATGTACCGTGTGGAGTTGAAAGTTAGCAGAATACCAGCAAACCCATCTCAAAAAAGCCTGTTCCTAATGTACCGTGTGGAGTTGAAAGCCGTCATGGGGCTTTGTGCCCCGAGTAGTAGAATGGAGTTCCTAATGTACCGTGTGGAGTTGAAAGCAGCATCGCAATCGAAAAAGCATTGGTAAGATAATAGGTTCCTAATGTACCGTGTGGAGTTGAAAGCATCAAGGAGATCGGGCATGATCATGCTGAGTGTGAAGTTCCTAATGTACCGTGTGGAGTTGAAAGCTTAGCACCCACGCCACCACCTTTTAACATCTCCATCGTTCCTAATGTACCGTGTGGAGTTGAAAGTGCAGCTTTTCTACCTTGATCAATCCGTCAAATTCTATGGCCAGGTTCCTAATGTACCGTGTGGAGTTGAAATTTAGAGTTAAAAGAAAAAGGCTTAAATTTTTAACTATGCAGACGGTTTTATCAAAAAAGATTGAAAAGCTTCTTTCTTTAGTGGAGGAGGGAGACCGAGAGGATGTTTTGAGGGCAATAGAGTTTCTGGAAGAGAGGCATGCTGGGCAAAGGAGGGCGTCGGGAGAGCCTTATGCGGTGCATCCTATAGAAACTGCCATAATAGTCGCAAGTATGGGACTAAAAAAGGAAGCTATCATCTCCGCTTTGCTCCACGATGTTTTGGAGGATACAAACACCACATACGAGGAGTTAAAAGAACGCTTTGGTGAGACGGTGGCAAACATAGTGGAGGGTGTTACCAAAATAAGCAAATACAAAATAAAGGATGTTAGTTCAGAAAAGGCGGAGAACTACAGAAAGCTATTTTTGGCCACTGCCAAGGATATAAGGGTTCTGTTGGTAAAGCTGGCGGATAGGCTTCATAATATGCGCACCCTTGAGCATCTTCCAAAAGAGAAGAGAATAAGGATAGCCAAGGAGACCTTAGAGATATACGTTCCACTGGCAAACAGGCTGGGAGTTTGGCAAATAAAGACGGAGCTTGAGGACCTTTGCTTTATGCATCTTTACCCAAAGGAGTATGAGAGGGTAAAGGAGTTTGTTAAAGAGAGGCGTGCCAAGCTGGAGGAATACCTCAAAAGGCACTTCATACCCAAGCTAAAGGAAGCCCTAAAGAGGGCTAACATTCAGGCGGAGATCACCTACAGACCCAAACATCTTTTTGGCATATGGCAGAAAACCATAAGAAAGGGCATAAGCTTGGAGGATGTGCACGATATTCTGGGAGTTAGGGTCATAGTCAATACGGTGGAGGAATGCTATTTGGTGCTTGGGATCATTCACAACACTTTTACGCCAGTGCCGGGAAAGTTTGATGATTACATATCCCTACCAAAGCCAAACCTCTATCAGTCTTTGCATACTGCGGTGATCGGTCCCAAGGGAAGGTTGGTGGAGGTTCAAATAAGAACTTGGGAGATGCACGAGAGGGCAGAAAAGGGCATTGCGGCGCATTGGGCTTACAAGGAATCCGTTAATCTAAAGGACAACAGCATTTACGGTTGGCTAAAGGAACTGGTGGAGAGCCTAAAGGGTAGCAAAAACGCCCAAGAGGTCCTTGAAAACATAAAGCTTGAGCTTTTCTCGGAGGAGGTCTTTGTCTTTACTCCAAAGGGAGACCTTTTGGTCCTTCCAAAGGGTGCCACACCGGTGGATTTTGCCTATCACATTCACACAGACATAGGCAATCACTGTGCGGGTGCCAAGGTAAACGGTAGGATAGTCCCATTGGATTACAGGCTTCAAAACGGAGACCAGGTGGAGATCATAACAAACCCTAACAAAAAGCCAAACCCAGAGTGGCTAAAGTTCGTGGTTACCTCCAAGGCAAAGAGTAAGATAAAGGCTTACCTCAAGGAGTTAGAAAGGGAAAGGCAAATTCAGGAGGGTAGAGAGCTTTTAGAGAACTTAGCAAAAAAGCTGAACATAGAAAGGCAGGAGCTTTTGGAAAAGATAAAAAAGCAAGAGGGTATTGAAAAGGACGAGGATGTTTATCTTTTGGTAGGAAGCAAAAGGCTAACGAAGGAAAGGATCTATCAGCTTCTTGGAGTGAAAAAACCGGAGGTCAAAGAGAAGGACCAAAGCCCTCAGGTGCGGGTGCGGATGGAGGATATAGAAAACGTCGCCTATCAGCTGGCAAAGTGTTGCAACCCACTGCCGGGAGATGAAGTTTTGGGCGTGGTTGCCAAGGGTAAGGGATTGGTCATTCACCTGAAGGGCTGTCCCAACTTGGAGCATTTTCTAAAACACTTTCCCGAAAGGGTGGTCCATGTGGATTGGGAGAATGCACAGGGTAAATATCCTGCCATCGTGCGCGTATGGGCAAAGGACCGGGTGGGTATTTTGGGTGAAGTTGCCAGCACCTTTGCCAAACACAGCGCCAACATACTCCAAGCCATCACCAAAAGCCTAAAGACCGGAGAGGCGGTGATGGAATTTACGTTAGAGCTCAGCAACGCAGAACACTTAAAGAGGGTTCTCCAAGCCCTGAGGGAGTTGGAAGGAGTGGAAAAGGTAAGCAGGGTGGTTAGGGCTTGAACTCTTGCAAAATTCTGTCCGCGCTAACAATGCCCACAAAGGTCTTTTGAACCTTTCCGTCCTTTACCACCACAGTGGTGGGCGTAGCCATCACACCCAAACCTTTGGCGATCTTTTGTCCCTCCTCCGAGAAAACATCAATTTTTTTGACCTCCAACGCTTGGCTTAGCTTTTCCACCTGAGGCTCCATAGCCTTGCAGGCACCACATCTTTGGGAGTAAAAGTAAAGAACTCCGTCCTTTATTAGCTTCACCTCTGTTCCTTTCATAGCCTTAGCCTTGTTCAAAACGTAGAGCTTTAGCCCGAGCCTTAGCAACACTATAAAGGCAACCGCAAAGAAGAGGATCTTTAGAAACTCTTCCATGGCTATTTAACCATTTTAACAGCCTTCTTTAGCATATAGACTTCTTCCTTGGAGAGCTCCCTCCACTTGCCCGGGCTCAGCTTTCCCAGTTTTATGGGACCTATGGCGGTGCGCTTGAGCCTTAAAACCTTGTGCCCAAAGTGGGCGGTAAATCTCTTAACTATGTGCTTTCTACCTTCTGTAAAGACAATTTCCAAAAGGCTGTTTTTTCCTTCATACCTTATCAGCCTAACACCCACAGGCTTAGCAAACCCATCCTCTAAGACCGCCCCCTTTTTCATCTCCTCCAAAGTTTTTTGGCTAACCTTGCCCTTTACCAAAACCTGATAGGTCTTTGGCAGTTTATACCTCGGATGCATTATACGGTTTGCCAGCTCTCCGTCGTTTGTCAGGATCAAGAGTCCCTCTGCGTTGTAATCAAGCCTCCCGGCAGGATAGACCCTTACGGGCACGTCCTTGAGTAGCTCTTCTATGGTTCTCTTTCCCTCTTTAGACTTTCCAAGGGCGGTAAGATAACAGCAGGGTTTGTAGAGGGCAATGTACATGAGCCTTGGTGGTTTTACTACCTTTCCGTCTACCTCTACCGTGTCCTTTTCTGGGTCAATCTTCCAGCCAAGCTCTTTTACCACAAGTCCATTGACCTTTACCCTACCTTCAAGGATCAGTTGGTCTGCCTTTCGCCTGGAAGTAACACCGCACATAGAGAGGTATTTATTCAGCCTTACCAGTACCTTTCCTCCTTCCACGGGTCTCCTCTCATGTGGTAGCCCCTCTGTTCCCAAAAGCCCGGGACATCCTCCTTTAATATCTCAAGCCCCCACACATACTTGGCACTCTTCCAAGCGTAGAGCTTGGGAACCACGAGCCTTAGAG
>WYEK01000077.1 GCA_009903855.1 Thermocrinis sp. | reverse complement strand
GAACCCATAGCCTTCCGATGGAAAACTCAGGTCAACGAAAACTCCAAAACCCTTTGCTACACCGCCACACTGCCCGAACTCCACCACAATGAAGTGGTAGGGCTTGACAATCCAATAACAAGGAACCTCTGCCACTTTATCATCCTGTGGGACCCGGAGGACCATCCCCGAGTTAAAAAGAGGGTTCGTATCACAGAGGAAGTCTTTAAAGAGTTGGGCTTGGCACCCATAGTGCTACAAGGCAAGGGAGCTACTTTAGAGGAGAGGCTTTTATATCTTGCTTACCTTGAAGATTGGGTTAGCTTCTATTTGGCAGAATTTTATGGCTATGATCCGCTACCCGTTAAAGTGATAGACCGAATAAAGGAAGCCTTAAATGAATGAAATCAATTGGATAATCTTTGGCTCGGTGGTCCTTTTTGCCCTGTTTTTGGACTTATTTGTTTTTCACAGACACCCTCATAAAATATCCGTGAAAGAATCCCTGGTCCTGTCCGCCTTTTGGATCGGAGTTGGTCTTGCCTTTTCTGGCTATGTGTATTACACCAAGGGAAACCAAGCCTTTTTGGAGTATATAACGGGCTATTCTTTGGAAAAAGCCCTGAGCTTGGATAACATATTAGTGTTCATTCTTATATTTTCCTACTTTAAGGTGCCCGAGGAGTTCAAACACAAGGTTCTCTTTTGGGGAGTTTTTGGGGCAATAGTCTTTAGGGCGATCTTTATCTTTGCGGGCATTGAACTTATAAAGCTCTTTCATTGGGTAATTTACATCTTTGGCATAATCCTCATCGTCTCCGCAATAAAGCTTTTGATTACAGAGGAAAAAGAATTTCACCCAGAAGAAACGATAGTCTATAAGGTAGCCAAAAGGCTTATACCTTTAAAGCCTGACTACAAGGATGGAAAATTTTTTGTGAGAGAGGGCAAAAAGCTCTACGCCACGCCACTGTTTTTGTCCCTTCTCTTTGTGGAAAGCTCAGACATTATGTTCGCCATTGACTCGGTGCCCGCCATACTTGCCGTCTCCAAAGATCCTTTCATAGTTTATACCTCAAACATCTTTGCCATATTAGGGCTCAGGTCCCTTTACTTTGCTGCATCGGCCATCTTGCCGTTCTTTCACTTTTTACACTATGGGCTCTCTTTCATCTTAGCCTTCATTGGAGTAAAAATGCTGATCTCCGAGTTTTATAAAATACCGGTTCTTGTGTCTTTGCTTTTAATCTTCAGTGCCATATTCATCTCGGTGGTGGCGTCTTTATTAGTTAAGAAAAAGCCTTCTCAACCATAACCCTTTGCACCCTTTTTTCATCTGCTTGAACCACTTTGAACATAACACCCTGGATGTTTGTCTGCTCTCCCTTTTTTGGGATCCGCCTCAGATGATAGGTCAAAAGTCCCGCTACGGTGGAGTAAGGTCCCTTTGGAAGCTCTACGCCCAAAAGCCTTTCAAGATCCTCTATCTGAAAGCGCCCATCCACAATCCACTTATCCTTTTCTATCTCTACGACCCGATCTTCCTCCAGCTCCTCCCGACCCAAGCCTCCCATAAAGAAGGAAGATAGGTCATCAACGGTAACGATGCCCAAAACCACCCCCAACTCATCCACCACTATTCCCATACCCTCTTTGGTGCTTTTAAAGGTCTCAAGGGCTTCTTGCAAAGACGCAAACTCAGGAAAGACTGCAACTGGTCTAATAAAGTCCTTTATGCTAAGGTTCCTCCCATACCACTCCGCCAAGTCAAACATATCTACATATCCCACAATCTCATCCACCCTGCCCCTATAAACGGGCAGTTTTTTGTATCCGCTCCTTTTCATTTCTGCTATTGCCTGCTCTACGGTGGCGTTTTCACTGATCATGACCACTTGGTGGATGGGCTTTAACACCTCCGAAAGGTAAGTATCCCTCGCAGACAGTAGCTTTACCATAAGCCTTAGCTCCTCACCTTCCGCAAGTTCCTCTCCTATTGCCAACAGGTCCTTTCGGGAAAGCTTTTCCTTAGATAATCCTTCTAATCTTTTGCTCAATTGCCGGCTCAGGACCCTAACTGTCTTAAGAATAGGCAAAAGAACCCTTTTTAACTTGCTCAAAAACCAGAGGCTGGGCACCAAAACTTTTTCTGAGTGTTTGTGAAACAGACCCTTTGGAACAAATTCGCCAAAAATAAGAGTAAAGATCACAAGGGTGGCAGAAAAAAGCACCTCCAAACCCGATAAGAACTTAAAGGTCTTTGCCAAATTGAAGATTATCAGAGTGTAAAAGGTAGTGGCAAGAACTATGCTAACGGTGTATCCAAGCATTGTTAGGGTTATATAGTCCTCTGGGTTTTCGTAAAAATCCATCAAAAACTCATATTTGGTCTTTTTGTACAGGGCAATAATTCTACTTCTGTCTGTCTTTACTAGGGCGATCTCTGAGCCAGAAAATATCCCTTCCAATATAACAAAGAAAACTACTGCAACTAAAAGCCCTAAGATTTCCATCCTATCACTACCCTATCCTGCCCTGAGTAATCTTTGAAAATTTTAGGGGAATAATCCCTAAGCAGTTCTTGGACTATCTGCCCTTGGTCATGCCCTATTTCCAAAACAAAAAAGCCATTTTCTTTGAGAAAATCTCCCACCTGCTGGGCAAATCTCTCGTAAAACTCCCAACCCTTTTTGCCACCTATTAGGGCATCTTTACCTTCCAGCTTTACGCTTTCGGGTAAAGTTTCCCAAAGACCCTCCGGTATGTAAGGAGGGTTGGAAACCACAAAATCAAAGCGAAGACCCTTTACAGGTTCAAAATCCTTGCCTTGTAAAAGTTTAAGCCTTTGGGAAACACCGTAGTTCTCTGCGTTTAT
>WYEK01000098.1 GCA_009903855.1 Thermocrinis sp. | reverse complement strand
TTTTTGGTGATGGGTGGGCTGTACATTGGTACTATAATGCTACTTATAGGAAACCTTTTGGCGGATTTACTGCTGGCGTACATTGACCCAAGGGTCAGAGAGAAAGAAATTATTAAGTAAGGAGGTTTTGCCATGGCAAAGAAGGTAGCCATTTTGTTGGCTGAAGGCTTTGAGGAGGTGGAAGCGGTTGCACCCATTGATGTGCTAAGAAGGGGTGGTGTAGAGGTGATTATCGCAGGGCTAACAAAGGATCCTGTTCCCAGTGCCAGAAATGTGAAGATCGTGCCTGATGTTAGTGTGGATGAGTTAAACCCAGACGAACTTGATATGGTGATACTTCCGGGTGGTGCGGGTGGAGTAGAAAAGCTAAAGCAAGACCCAAGGGTAGAAAGGCTTGTGAAGGCGATGGAGGAGAAGGGCAAATACATCTCCGCTATATGTGCCGCACCCACTGCCCTGGCAAAGTTTGGAATTTTGGAGGGTAAAAAAGCAACCGTCTATCCTACCCTCGTGGAGGAAATAAAGCCTGCAGTCTTTGTGGATATGCCCGTGGTGGAGGACGAGAGGGTTATAACCAGTCAGGGACCTGGCACCGCCCTGGAGTTTGGTCTAAAGCTCTTGGAAAAGCTGGAAGGCAAAGAGAAGGCAAGGGAGGTAGCCAAGAGAATGCTTGTGAAGTATGATTGAGGTAAGGCTCAGACCCGGAGTAGAAAAGAAGATAAAGGCGTACTTTCAGTGGGTCTATAACTTAGAGATTGAGGAAATAAAAGGAAGCCCAGAACCGGGAGACCTGGTAAAGGTACTGGACTCAAAAAAGAGATTTTTAGGCTACGGATACATAAATCCAAACACCAAGATAATGGTCAGATTTCTCTCTTTCAACGAAGATGAGGTGCCAAGCAAGGAACTCATAAAGGAACGAATAAAGTCTGCCCTTGAGTACAGGAAAAGGCTTCAACTGAAAAGCAACGCCTACCGGCTTGTTCATTCGGAGGGAGACTTTCTACCGGGGCTCATAGTGGATGTCTATGACGAGTACGCGGTGATGGAGGTCACTACCTATGGCATGTGGAAACTGACCGATTGGGTTAAGGAAGCCCTCGTGGAGGTTCTACAGCCAAAGGGTATATACCTGCGGGTGAGCAATTACGCCATGAACATAGAGGGCTTTTCTGCAGAAGAAAGGGTTCTCTATGGAGAGGTGCCCGAACGCATAAAGATATGGGAGGAGGATCTGGAGTTCTTTGTGGATGTGATAAAGGGACAAAAGACGGGCTTTTACTTGGACCAAAGAAGGGCAAGAAAGATGATAAGGGACTTGGTGAAACCCGGAGATGTTTGTTTGGATGTATTTTGTCATACGGGTGGCTTTGCCCTAAGCATGAAAAAGAAGGGTGCCAGCAAGGTAATTGCGGTGGACCTCTCCGAAAAGGCTTTAAACTTGGCAAAGGAGAACGCCAAACTGAACCAAATTGATGGCATAGAGTGGGTAGAGGACAATGCCTTTCACTTCTTGAGAAAGCTCCAAAAGGCTGGAGAAAAGTTTGACGTGGTTGTCATAGACCCACCATCCTTTGCCCGGACAAAGGCCACGGTGGAAAACGCCATGAGAGGCTACAAGGAACTCTCCATTAGAGGGCTCCAGATCACCAAACCGGGAGGATACCTTGCCATATACTCCTGCTCCTTCCATATTCAAAGGGAACATCTTCTATCCGTCATATTGGAAGCCTGCAAGGATGTTAAAAAGCAGGTGCGGGTGGTGGGTGAAAGCTTTCAAGACTTAGACCATCCTTGGATCCTCCAGATGCCAAACACACTATACTTAAAAGGCATCTACCTGGAGGTCCTCTGAAAGAAAGACCTCAATAGCCCTCTTGGGCTCGCCGTCAAAGATAAGCACTCCATCTTTCAAAACCAAAGCCCTCTGGCAGGCTAATATGTTAGAAAAGCGGTGGGCTACCACGATGAAGGTGGTATCGGGAAATTTTTCAAAGAGATTTTTTAGCACAAAGCTTTCCGTTTGGGCATCCAGGGCGGAGGTTGCTTCATCCAAAAGAAGGACTTCGGGCTTTTTCAAAAAGAGCCTTGCCAACGCCAGCCTCTGACTTTCTCCACCCGAGAGCATACGACTTTCTTTATCCACTATCTCATCAAGGCTTTCCACAAAGTTGCACGCGGAGAGCCGGAGGGCTTCCCACATCTCCTCCTCCGTTGCGTTGGGATTGGCAATAAGGAGGTTCTCCCTGACCGTTCCCGAGAGGACAAAGCTCTCCTGAGAAAGATAGGCGATCTTAGAACGCAGTGTGCCAAGGTTAATTTCCCTGAGCTCCTTTTCATCGTAATAGACTTGTCCCTCGTAGGGCACAAAACCGCAAAGGACCCTAAGCAGTGTGCTCTTGCCACCGCCCGTGCTCCCCATCACCGCCACCCTTTCCCCCTTTCTTACGGAAAAACTAACTCCCTTTAAAATATCCCTCCCATCAATAGATACGCTTAGCCTTTGGACGTTTATACCCTCTTTCAGATTAACAAACTCCACTCCCTTTTCCATCTCCTCCTCAAGGTCTAACACTTGCCTGAGCCTTTGGACTACCGGCAGGCTTGCCTTTACTTCCACTATTCCCTTTTGGGTTTCCACCAGTGGCATTTGGATTAGCGTAAGGGCGGTAAGGTAAGATGCAAGCTCCCCAAAGGTCAAGCTTCCCTTAAGGACCTTCAAACCACCGTAAAACAAAAGGAGGGCAGTTGCCAAATAGCCCACGGTAAAGTTGAAGGCAGAGTTAAAAGATGAATACAATGCCATCCTCAAACCTGCCCTGTAGGCTTTTTCATTTAAGTCTCTGAACCAACTAAAAAGTA
>WYEK01000065.1 GCA_009903855.1 Thermocrinis sp. | reverse complement strand
TATGCCCGGTATTTGGATATACTGCCCAGAGAAAGGGTAGTTATCTGTGCGGAAAACAGACCCGAGTGGGTCTATGCCCTCTACGGCATATGGCAAAGGGGAGGCATTGCGGTTCCCGTAGATTTTATGTCCTCTCCAAAGGAGCTGGAATACATACTCAGAGAGACAGAGCCCACCTTTGTTGTTTCTTCTAACAAAACGGAAGAAAACGTGCACCAAGCCCTTTCATCTTTGGGTTTAAAGACTTTTGTTCTCAACCTTGACCGTGTGGTGCCTCCAAACCCCGTAGAGAAGGTTATGAGCAGGAGCTTTCAGGACATCGCCCTGATCCTTTACACCTCCGGCACCACCGGTGAGCCAAAGGGCGTAATGCTCAGCTTTAAAAACATTATCTCTAACCTACGTGGAGTGGAACGCCTAAAGGTAGCATCAAAAGAAGACAGCACCATTGCCCTGTTGCCCTTCCACCACTCTTACCCCCTTGTGGTGTCTTTGCTTTTGCCCCTATACTTGGGTGCCACCGTGGTATTTTTGGAAAAGCTCAGCTCAGAAGCCCTCATGGAAACACTACGCAAGTACTCCATTACTATCCTAATAGGCGTTCCAAGGCTTTACCAGGTCCTTCATCAGAGGCTAAGAGAGAGGATAGAGAAAAATCCTTTGGGTAGGTTGTTCTTTAGCCTGGGCGAAGTTATGGATAGAAGAACCAGGAGGCTGGTCTTTAAAAAGGTTCATCAAGCCTTTGGAGGTAAGCTCCGTTATATGGTAAGCGGTGGTGCAAAGTTGCCCTTAGAGACTGCCAAGTTCTTTGACCGACTTGGCTTTGTGGTCTTGGAGGGCTACGGGCTGACGGAGACCTCCCCCATCGTTAGCTTTAACCCACCCCACAAAGTAAAGCTTGGCTCTGTGGGATTGCCTATAGAGGGCGTGGAAGTAAAGATCGCAGAGGACGGAGAAATTCTCGTAAAAGGTCCAAGCGTCATGCAGGGATACTACAAAAAGGAGGAGGAGACAAAAAAAGCCTTTAAGGGAGGTTGGCTTTTGACTGGAGACTTGGGCTACTTGGACGAGGATGGATACCTTTACATCACCGGCAGAAAAAAGGAGCTGATCGTTTTGGCGGGCGGAAAGAACATAAACCCAGAAGAGTTAGAGGCGGAGTTTTTAAAAGAGAGCCCTGTGGTCAAAGAGGTGGGAGTTTTGGAAATAGACGGCATGCTGTATGCCCTGATCCATCCAGATTTTGAAAAGGCAAAGGAGCTAAAGCTTTTAAACTTGGAAGAGTACATAAGGTGGGAGGTGGTGGATAAGGTAAACAGAAGGCTCCCCCCTTGGAAAAGGGTAGTGGGCTTTAAAATTTCCCCCCAAGAGCTACCAAAAACCCGCCTTGGAAAGCTCAGAAGATTTTTACTGCCACAGCTTTACAAGAACTTGGAAATCAAAAGGGAAGAAAAGACCGAAGAGCCAAAGCCCTTAGACCAAGAGGGCAGGCTTTTGATAGACTTTCTTTCCTCCCTCTCCGGTAGGGAGGTAAAACTGTCCCATCACTTGGAGTTAGACTTGGGCTTGGACTCTTTGGCAAAGGTGGAGCTTTTGGCTTTTTTGGAATCCAATTTTGGGATAAAGATAAAAGAAGAGGAGCTCTCCCTTTATCCCACAGTAGGAGAACTCTTGAACTTTGTGCAAGGTCAAAAGCAAAGGGTCCAGTGGGAAGAGATCAACTGGGAAAAGATCTTGCTCTCTGCACAGCCCTACGTCCCCTACCACAACCAACCCATCTTCTTGGCAGGGCTATACATCCTCAAGCTCTTTTTTAGGCTGTACAACTTCTTAGAGGCGGAGGGTGTAGAAAATCTTCCCCCACAACCCTTTATAATCGCCCCCAATCATGCCAGCTACTTGGATGGCTTTGTTTTGGCAAGTGCTCTGCCCACCTCCGTGGCGGTCAATACCTACTTTTTGGGAGCGGAAGAGTACTTTAGGAATCCCATAACCTCCACCTTTGGTAAGCTTGCCCATGTGGTGCCCATAGACCTACAAAAAAAGGTAAAGGAATCCATGGAAAGGACCGCATGGCTTTTGAAAACGGGCAAAAACGTGGTGATCTTCCCCGAGGGTGCAAGGACAAGAGACGGAAACCTATTGCCCTTTAAGAAGGGTTTTGCCGTCCTTAGCCAAGTGCTTAAAGTTCCCGTAGTTCCCACCGCCATAATTGGCACCTATGCTTCCATGTCCATAAGGGACAGGTTTCCAAAGCCTAAAAAGATAAAGGTAATTTTTGGAAAGCCCATCTACCCAGAGGGAAAAAGCTTAGAAGAGATCGTTCAAGAGACAAGAAGGAGCATAGAAGAGATGCTTACCTAACCAAAGAACCAACCCTTTCTCCCCTCACAGCCTTCAACAGGTTGCCCGGCTTGTTTATGTTGAGCACCAAAATGGGAATTTTGTTTTCCATACACAGGGTAAGGGCGGTGTGGTCCATAACCCTGATCCCTCTGTTTATGGTCTCTAGGTAGGATATCTCGTCTATGAACTCCGCCCGCGGATTTTTTACTGGGTCGTCGGTGTATATGCCATCCACCTTTGTAGCCTTTATGAAAAGCTGGGCAGATATTTCCGCAGCCCTGAGGGCGCCCGCAGTATCGGTGGAGAAAAAGGGATTCCCCGTGCCCGCAGCGAAGATCACCACCCTGCCCTTTTCCAGATGCCTTATTGCCCTTCGTCTTATGTATGGTTCCGCCACCTGACGCATTTCTATGGCAGAGAGCACTCGGGTAGGAATCCCCCTCAGCTTTTCCAGGGCTGACTGGAGGGCTAATGCGTTTATTACCGTTGCCAGCATACCCATATAGTCTCCCGTAGCCCTATCTATGCCTATTTCCAAGCCCGTGATACCTCTGAATATGTTTCCCCCACCAATAACCACCGCCAACTGTACACCCACATCCACCAAGCTTTTTATCTCTGCGGTTATATACTCCAAAAAGTTTGGGTCAATACCGTAACCCCGGTACCCCGCAAAGGCTTCTCCAGAGAGCTTTAAAAGGACTCGCTTGTATCGGACTTCCATCAGGCGGAGCCTACTTCAAACCTGACAAACCTAACCACCTCAAAGTTTAGTCCGCTCTCGGAGATATACTGCTTAACCGATTTCTTCTCATCCTTTATAAAGGGCTGTTCCAAAAGCACCTTCTCTTGGTAAAACTTCTTTAGCTTACCCTCCACGATCTTGTCTATAATGTGCTCAGGCTTGCCCTCCTGACGGGTTTGCTCTGCCAGTATTCTCTTCTCCCTTTCCAAAACCTCTGAAGGAATGGCTTCCACACTGACGAACTCTGGCTTCATAGCTGCAATCTGAAGGATAATGTCTTGGGCTAACCTAAGCACATCATCTGAGATCTTATCCGTCTTGTATTCCATCAAAACGCCCACCCTACCTATACCGTGCACGTAGGCGTGCACATAACCCTCTGCGTCAAACCTTGCCCACCGGCTGAGCCTTATGTTCTCTCCAATCCGAGCTATGGCAGACTTAATAATTTCTTCCACCTTTTGGGTGCTGTCTGCGTAATAAGGTTGCTGGGCTATATCCTCAAAGCCACCAGACTTGTTGGCATTTTCTTTAAGGCTTGCGATGTGCTTTGCCAAGTTCAAAGAGAGCTCCACAAACTGCTCGTTCTTTGCCACAAAGTCCGTCTCGCAGTTTAGCTCCAATATAACGCCCACCTTTCTATCCTCGGAGACATAGGTCTGAACTATACCCTCTTTTGTTTCTCTGCCTGCCTTCTTTTCCGCCTTGGCAAGCCCCCTGATCCTTAGGATCTCCTTAGCTTTTTCTATGTCCCCCTGGGCTTCTTCCAAAGCCTTTTTACATTCCAACATACCAGCACCGGTCATTTCTCTAAGCTGTTTTACAAGCTCTGCGCTTATCATCTTGACCTCCTCAAAAGTATTATTTTATCACCACTTTAACGATCTTACCGTCCCACCTCTTCTGGGTCTTGTTTAAGGGCAACTCCTCCTCCCTAAGCCTATCGTAGAAAACGCTTCCCTCTTGAGTTATCAACATAAGGTCTAAGGACTGTCCCTCCCCTAAAGGCAAAATATCCACAAGTCTATCCCTGGTGAGAATAGATAAACCCTTGCTACCCCTTGATTTCCTCGGTACATACTCAGAAGCTATTTTTTGCACCGTTCCCTTTTCCGTTATCACCAACAGGAACTTTTCTCCTCTTAGAACCCTCATGCCCACCACCTTGTCCCCTCTGTCTAACTTTATGCCCACCACTCCCTTGGAGCCGATGGTGGCGGGTGAGATATCTGCCACAGGAAACCTTAGGATTTTACCCGTCTTGGTAAAGATCAGAAGGTCCCCTTCCTCCGGAGACTGCAGGACCTTTACCACATCCCCTTGATCTTCTGTTAGCTTGATGATGTTAGTTCCCTGGGCTTTGTATTCAAAATCCACCAAGGGTATCTTTTTCACATAACCCTCTGAGGTTGCCAAAAGCAGTCTGTCCGCTGCCTGAGACCTAACAAAGGCACCCACAAGGCGTTCTTCGGGTTCCTTAAAGGATACCTTGCTCCCCTGAAGGGCTTGAAGCCCAGCCACCCAATAGACCCTTCCCCTGTTTGAAACCATAAACAGCCCATCATCAAAGGGCACATCCAGAATATTGACCACCTCTCCCTCTTCTATCTCTGTTAAAGGCATAACCTTACCGTCAGAAAAAACAACCACCGTTATACTGCCTGTTCTTTGCTCAACCCCTACACCCTCCACGAAGGTTCTTCTAACCGCAGGAAAACTTTCAGACAGCTTGGAGGTTTCATCTATAAAGACCTTGATCTTCTCCTCTTCGCTTTCCACCAACCTTGTGTAGTACTCTATCTTCTCCAAAAGTTCTTTTTCTTCCTCCTCAAGCTTTTGCCTTTCTAAAGAAGTTAGCCTTTGGAGCCTTAGGTCCAAAACTGCGTTCGCCTGGGCTTCCGTCAAAGAGTACCTTTTAATGAGTTTTTCCCTTGCCTCCTGCGTATCCTTGGAGCTTTTGATGTCTTGGATCACCTGGTCCAAGTGGGCAAGGGCTATTAAAAGTCCCTTCACTATATGGAGCCTTTCCTCAGCCTTTTTGAGATAGTACTTGGACCTTCTGTGAATGACTTCCAAGCGGTGGCGGAAGAATTCGTAAAGCAATGTCTTTATACCCACTTGCTTTGGCTCTCCGTTTACTAGAACTACAAAGTTTATTGGGAAGTTCTTCCGCAGTTGTGTGTATTTGTAGAGCTTTTCCAAAACCTTTGAACCATCCGCATCTCTCTTTAGCTCCACCACGATCCTTAGCCCCTCTTTGTCCGATTCGTCCCTTATGTCCGAAATTTCCTTCAGCCTTCCCTCCCGGGCAAGCTCTGCCATCCTTTTTATAAGCTCCGCCTTATTGACCTGATAGGGAATTTCCGTTATGACGATCTGCTCTCTGCCACCGGAGAGCTTTTCCACGTGCGCCTTTGCCCTTATTCTAACTTGACCTCTACCTTTTTCGTAAAACTCTATCAGCTCGTCGTAATTTTCCACCACACCCCCCGTAGGAAAGTCCGGTCCTTTTATGTATTTCATTATCTCCTTTGTATCTATGTCTGGATTTTTGGCGAGTTCTATCAGGGCAGTGCAGACTTCCTTCAGATTATGGGGAGGTATAGAGGTAGCAAGTCCTACCGCTATGCCCGAAGCGCCGTTGCACAGAAGGTTAGGAAACTTGGAGGGAAGAACAGTAGGCTCAAGGGTAGAACCGTCAAAGTTGGGAACAAAATCCACTGTGTCCTTGTCTATGTCTTCCAACATAAGGACCGCATACTTAGAGAGCTTGGCTTCTGTGTATCTCATAGCGGCGGGAGGGTCTCCGTCTATAGAGCCAAAGTTCCCCTGCCCAACAATGAGCGGATAGTTCATCACAAAGTCCTGAGCCATTCTGACCAATGTCTCATAAACTGCCTGATCTCCGTGAGGATGAAAATGTCCAAGAACCGCACCCACGATCCTTGCACTTTTCACAAAGCCCTTGTCGGGCGTGAGCCCCATATCGTGCATAGCATAGAGTATCCTTCTCTGAACAGGCTTTAGCCCATCCCTAACATCAGGAATAGCCCTCCCCACAATAACAGACATTGCGTAGTCTATGTAGGACTGTTTGACCTCTTCCTCTATGGGGACCTCTAAGATTTCCACAAAGTAGTATTATAACTTATAGTGATATACGCTGACTGTTATTGTTTTCTGGAGGGCGGAGAAAGGGTAAAGATGCTGAGGGTAAGGGTTTGCGAAGAAAGCACCCATCCTGGTCAAGTGATACACCCAAAAAAACTTCAGGTTGACTGCGGTGAAGGTTCTGTTGAAATCCTTGAACTTATAAATCCAAAAGGTAAAAAAGTCAGAGGCGAGGACTTTATGAGGGGCTACAGACCAAAAGGGCTTTTTTAACCCACTTTCTTAACAAAAACTTAACAAATCACGTTTAAATTTCATATTAAACATATTAAAAAGGAGGTGAAGCTATGAGAAAGACGTGGTTATTGCTTTTATTAGTCGTAAGTGCCTTTCTATACGCTTGTGGTAGCAGTGGTAGCAGTGAGGTCCAACCCAGAAATGTTATTATCTTTGTGTGGGATGGACTTCGTCCAGATTCGGTAAATCCAACAGACACGCCCAACCTATACAAATTAGCCCAAGATGGGGTATTTTTTGAGGACAATCATTCCACATATCCTACCTTTACTATGATGAATGCCTCCAGCTTTGCTACTGGTAGTTTTCCAGATAAGGCAGGATTTTACGGCAACACCGTTTGGACGCCTGGCGCTACAGGGAATGACTCTGCTGGTAAGCCTGTAGATTATAATCAACCTGTTTTTACAGAAGACTATGCAATATTAGATGCCCTAAACGCTTACTATAACAACCAACTTCTTATGGTGGCTACGCTTTTCCAAAAAGCACAGCAAGCGGGTTTAAAGACTGTAGCAATAGGTAAATCCGGCGCTGCGTACATTCAAGATTACAAAAGAGGTGGCATTATACTTGACGAAAAGATGGTGTATCCTCTCTCTTTAGCTAAGGAGCTTCAACAGGCAGGCTTTCCGCTTCCCAAAACAACACCCATAGCCTACCCTCCGGGATCTATAACATTAGCTGACAACAATGGCGACCCAACAGCCTTTAAACCAAGAAAAAATTTAAGTGATGGTGTCACATCTGACCCCACCGATACCTCTGGCTCTCCTTACTGCGATGCCAATAAATACATGATGAATGTTTATTTACAGTACATACTTCCCAACAAAAAACCCAACTTAACATTGATATGGTTTAGAGATCCAGACAGCACACAGCACGCTTACGGAGTAGGAAACTATAACTATAGGATGGCTTTAAAGTGTATGGATGACCTTTTGGGATTACTACTGAGCAAACTCAAGGAGCTTAATATGGATAGTAACACGGATATAATAGTAGTGTCTGACCACGGTCACAACAACGTATCTGGACCTTTTAACTTATTCCCACTTAGAGCTATAACAAACGGTCAAGTTGGTCAGATAGACCCAAACGGCTACTCCGTTTCTGGAGAGGTGAGACTTGCAGACCTTCTTACAAGAGCTGGCTTTAAAGCTTATGATGGTAGAGGCTGTGCGTATGACCCTATCCTGTCAGGTATAAAGCAGGATGGTACTCCTGTTTACCCCACGCAGGAAGATAAAGACGGAAGCATATGCGGGAAGCCTCAAAAATACACAACAAGAAGTTACTTAGTACCCCAAAATCTACCTTCTGACGCCTTGGTTATCGCACCTAACGGCGGTAGTGAATACATATATGTGCCCTCTCGCGACCCTGAGCTAGTTAAGAGGGTGGTTAGATTCCTACAAGAGAGGGAGGAGTTTGGAGCCATATTTGTAGATGACAGATACGGTAAGATACCTGGCACACTACCCATGAGTATGGTAAGGCTTGAAAACACAGCAAAACGCAACCCTGACATAATAGTAAGCTATGATTACGACGAAAATGCGGTCATACAGGGCTTTAAAGGAATAGAGTTTGAAAGTATGTTTAACCTTAGGGGCATGCACGGTAGCTTCAGTCCCATAGATGTTAGAAACACCCTTATAGCATACGGACCAGACTTTAAGAAAGGTTATAGAGATAAATTACCCACTGGAAACATAGATGTTGCACCTACGGTAGCAAGAATACTAAATCTAAACCTACCCGATGCGGATGGCAGACCCCTTGTGGAAGCTCTTGTAAACACGTCCGAAAGCGTATCAGGACCTGTTGCTGAGTGTATATATTCTGACAAAGTAAGCGATTTGACCATGAGACTTCCTACAGACCCAGATGGAAAGGACATAGATTCAACAAAATCCACATACTATATCAAACTATGCACCAAAAAGGTTACCTACAACAACAAAACCTACATATACTTTGATTATGCCAAAGGGGTTAGGGAATGAGAGGGGGGCTTCTTTCCCTCCTTTTTTTTCTTTTTCTTTTTAATAAAACCTTTGCACTATCGTGGGAAAGTGCTTTTAAAACACAATCAGCAGCAAAAAATGTACACTTCATCGCCAAATACACAGATAGAGATGGGAAAATACATCAGCTTGAATATTGGCGTGTATCTGATAAAAAACTAAAACGGTCCACAGATGGAAAAGTAGAAATCTACGCTTTTAAAACAAAAGAAGGAGACTATCAGTACCTTGTTTTAGACAAGCAGAAGTCTGCCCTTCTAAAGATAAGTAGAACCAATCTGTATCGCTTGGGAGCTTTCTACGATTGGTACTCCTTAGCGCATATACTGAAACGCCCTATTAGTTATCGTATAGAAAAGCTTGATAAAAAACCATATTCTTTAGGTAATTACTCCTGCAAATGGTATCTTGTGAGTGAACCATCGCAGACCTACAGCGTGTGCTGGTCTGAAAAGTTAGCGATCCCTCTGTTAATCCAAGACGATAAGAACAAAACAGTTTGGGAAGTTCAAAAGGTGGACACAGAACGCATAGGAGATAATGTCTTTAGTATAAACAAGAAAGACCTTATAGAATTAGATGTAGACGAGGAGCTATCTCCTGAATGAGCTAACTTTATCCTATAATTCCTCTCAAAGTAATATCTCCGCTTATTATTTTTTCTCACCATGGGCATTTTCACAAATTATCATTATCACCTAAGCGTCGGGTGAGAAATTACCCCATATTTGAGACTTCCTGAAAAAGCTATAGGGCAAGTAAGGTAATCCCCTTCCTCTACCTGCGAACTATCCATTAAACTGTGGAGGTCAGAGACTTTCGGGAGGTCTACCTGCCTAGGAGATCCACAGCTTCTCTGAATCTTTCATCTATGCAAACTTAAAAATCTACCACATAAAATGACACAGCTTCCATTTCAAAACTTTACCTCTGCTTTATTTTATATAACTACAAATCCCATTTAAGGAGGTGAGAGTCATGATGCTACCAGAGACTTTTAGGTTTTTAAGGGTAGGCTGGTGGGTAGTTCATATAATCGGCATTAGCCTTGTGTTCTACCTTGGACATAAGTTCGGCGGTGCAATATTTGGTTAAAGATGCCAAGGCTTCCCCTCTCAACCCTGCGAAATGGTTGGTTTATATTTTTCTGAAACACACAAACTTGTGGTGTTGGGTTGGGTGGGTATAAGTCCATAATTTAAACGGAGGACAGGTTCATGAAAGCTTTTATAGTAGAGGATGAACCCATCGCAAGGGAAAGGCTAAAAAGACTATTAAAGGAAGTGGGCGGTATTGATATAGTTGGAGAAGCAGACAGCAAGGAAAAAGCCTTATCGGAGATAAAAGATAAAGAAATTGATGTGCTGTTTTTGGACATTAAACTCCCGGACGGCACAGGTTTAGAAGTCGCAAAAGAAGTTATAGAAACCATGGAAGACCCACCATACATAATCTTCACAACCGCTTACGGAGAGTTTGCGTTGGAAGCCTTCAAAGTAAATGCAATAGACTACCTTTTAAAGCCCTTCACAAAAGAAGACGTAGAAAGGGCACTAAGCAAAATAAAAAACACAAAAAGCAAAATATCAAACCTCGCAAAGATAGCAACCATTACCACCGGCACAGACATACTCATACCCGTAAAGCATCTTAGCAAAGTTATTCTTTTAAAACCAGATGATATTTACTACATAAAAGCTGAACTTTCTGAGACGGTCATAAAGACAAAGGATAGGGAATATTTCTCCAGCAGAAAGCTTTATGAATTTGAGGAGCTCTTAAAAAATAGAGGATTTTTCAGAGTTCATAGAAGCTATTTGGTAAATCTTGCAAAAATAAAAGAGATGAGGTCAGTAGAACAGAGCAAATTTCTAATCACCTTCCAAGATATTTCAGACACCATAAAAACAAGCAGGGACGGCGCAAAACATTTAAGAGAATACCTAAACATTTGAACGTATAGGGATGGTTCAATACAAACCCAGAATTGTCATAAGCAGATGTCTAAACATAGAACCCGTTAGATACAACGGCGGAATTATCAACGATGAATTCAGCAAAAAACTCCTTGACTATGTTGAATACATAGCGGTCTGTCCAGAAGTAGATATAGGAATGCCCGTTCCAAGACCAACCGTTTTGCTTTACAAAAAAGGCGATCAAATAAGAATGATAGAGCCCAATAGCATGAAGGATTACACGGACGAAATGCTGAATTTTTCCGAAACTTTTCTAAAGTCCCTCGGAGAAGTTGATGGCTTTTTATTAAAGGCAAAATCTCCAAGCTGTGGAGTAAAAGACACTAAACTTTATCAGCAGAATCTAAAAGGTCTGATAAATGCAAGAAGTAGCGGTCTGTTTGCCCAAAGGGCAATGGAATACTATCCATATTTGCCCATTGAAGATGAAGGAAGATTAAACGATTATTGGATAAGAAGGGACTTTTTGACAAAGATTTTTTCACATGCAAGGTTCAGATATCTGAAAAACAACTACAAGGATATTAGCGATTTATTAAAATTCCATCAAGAGCATAAATATTTACTCATGCTTTATGACCCACACACCCTAAAACAGATGGGAAACCTTCTTGCCAACTGGAAGAAGCATGGATTGGAGGAAACTATGAAACGGTATGCAAACCTATTCCACAGAGCCTTGAGTAAGAAATCAGACATAAACAAGCATTCCAACGTTCTTCAGCACATCTACGGACACCTTTCAGAAAAAATTTCCGACTCAGAAAAAAGACATTTACTTAAAATGCTGGATAAACTGAGAAAAGGCAGGCTTCAACTTGAAACCCTTCTTGAATACATCAAGGGCTTTATATACAGGTTTAACGATAAATATTTACAATCCCAAACTTACCTTAATCCCTTTCCGGAGGAATTGATTTAGACTTGATCCTCAAATTTCAAAATCAAAATGCGTACTGAAATAACCACTATTCAAACTTTCAGTGAAGATTTTTATCATTATAAAAAGAAACCTGTAAATATCTTTTCTAAACCGAGGATTTCCTATGTTTGATTATGTGATTGTTGGTGGCGGTATTGGTGGAGTAGTTTCTTATGCTATATTAAAAAAGATAGGTAGAAACGTTGTTTTGCTTGAAAAAGAGCCATACTTGGGCGGTTGTAGCGCAACTTTTAAAAGAAAAAACCGCTTATACAACGCCGGAGCTTCCACTTTGGTTGGTCTTGAAGAGCATATGCCACTGGGCAAGGTCTTTAAATTCTTAAACCTTCCAAAGCCAAAAGTGAAAAAACTTGAAGTTCCGATGGTCGTTTATGTTGGAGATAAAGCAATCAAAAGATACTCAGATAGGGAGAAAACAATTATTGAGCTTGAGAAAAATTTTAACTACAAAAACCTAAAATCCCTTTGGCAAAAGGTGTATTCTATATCTGATACCAACTGGCAGAGCATCTACGATGTGATACCTATAAACTACAAAAACCCAAAACTACTTTTAAAGAAGTTCTTTGAAAATTGTAGATACATAATACAAACCTTACCCTATCACTTCAAGACTTCATACGGGTTTTTCAAAGATCACTTGGGAAACTTTGATGAAGATTTCAAGCACTTTTTAGACAATCAGATTCTGATGACATCGCAAGGATACAGTGAAGATGTTCCTATCTCCGTTGGTGCTATGGGTTTAACATACCCAAACCTTGACAATTACTACGTTTATGGTGGAATGGGAAAGGTCTTTGACTTTTTAGCCCACGACTACAAGAATGTTTTTTTAAGGCATAGGGTAATAAAAATTAGAAAAGTAAAAGATGTTTTTCAGGTTATAACAGACAAGGGAGTTTTTGAGGCTAAAAACGTGATCCTAAATAAAACCATTTGGGATTACTGCGACTTGCTTGAGGATTTGAAAGAGGATTGCATCAAAAACAGAAGTATATACTCAAAGATATGGTCAAGCTTGACGATTTACTTTAACGTAGAAGATAAAGAGAATCTAATCGATGAGTATCACTACCAGATAATCCACAAAGACATAAATCCTTACACCGGTAGTAATTCCTTCTTCGTATCCGTATCAGACAAAGAAGACGAAGTGCTTACAAAGGATGGCAAGAAATCTGTAACTATTTCCACACACTGCAAAATATCCCTGTGGCAGGATTTAGACAAACAGGAATATATTGAGAAAAAAGAGAAGGCTAAGGAGTTTATCTTAAATAAGCTTTTTGAGTATGTGCCCAAGTTTAAATACCTTAGCATAGAAAATGTTATGGTAGGAACTCCAAAGACCTTTCAAAGATACACTGGAAGGTACAATGGAACGGTCGGAGGAATACCGCTTATAAAGGACTACATTCCGCTAAGGTATCCTTTTAACTTTACACCAATAAAAGGTTTGTATTTGGTTGGAGACTCTGTTTTCCCAGGTCAAGGCTGGCCTGGTGTTATAGTTGGCGTGCTAAACTTACTTCTGCAAATAGAGGACATAAATGAGATACTTCATTGAGATAAACAGAAAAGACTGGACGATAGTGTTTGTCTTTGGCTTGGTGTTTGGTTCAATTCTTGGCGGTTTTATATCTCTAATTTTGAACATTCCTGTTATAAAGGGATTGATTTCCGGTGCCATTTTTGGGTTTTTTATATTTGTGTTTTCCTTTACCTTAATCAATCTAAGCAACAAGAAGATCCTGCCACTGCTGAGCGATAAATACTGGACTTTTGTGAGCCTTTTAATGGCTTTCTTTGCTGGATTTCTTGGAAGTTTAACCGCTTTTGAATTTATAAAGATGCTGAAACTGATAGAGCTGGAGTTTTCTGTTGTATTTCTCCTTTATCTGAGCGTAATGGTAGGGCTTTTGACGATGTTAATAGGTAATCTTCTATACATGATTGTAAATTCCAAGAAAATAGAGGAAGAGTTGAATAGGTTAAACATAGAGCTAAAGCTAAAAGCATTAGAGTATCAGATAAATCCACACTTTTTATTCAACGCTTTAAACACACTCTCGGAGTTAATTTACATAGACCCAAAGCTTGCGGAAAAAGGAATGCTAAAACTATCTCAATTCCTAAGAATGATCATAGACGAGAATAGCATAATAACCTTACAGGATGAGCTTAAAATAGTGAAAAACTTTATCTTTATTGAGAAGTTAAGATTTCCCGCCATAGAGTTTGAGTTTAACATAGACAAAGATACACTATCTTTGCAGGTCCCTAAGATGTCCATACAGCTTCTTGTTGAAAATGCCATAAAGCACGGTTTAAGAAACAACGGCAAAGTGATCATAAACTCTTACATAAAAGATGGATATCTTTATGTGGAGGTTAAAGATAGCGGAAAAGGTTTTGAAGATATAAAGGAGGGAACGGGTCTTAAGAATCTGAGGGAGAGGTTAAAGATATTTTTTAATGGAGAGTTAGAATACTTTTATGATGGAAAGTTTTCCACCTTCAGATTTTTTTATAAAATCCCTTAGTGTTGAAGCAGTAGTAATTCTTTCCCATTGAGAAAACAAGCTTGTTTTTCGGTTTTACCTTTCCCTGTTTATACTCTATTGCAAGGACTTTTCCAATTACGAGGGCGTGATCTTCAAACTCTATTTTTTTATGAACTTCACACTCATAGACCATAAAAGACTCTAAAATGCTTTTTGAAGCCACCTTTTGACTATCTATCAAATGTATGTTCTTCATTAAGCTTAGTTTGTCAACTTGATCTCCGTGATAGGAGCCTGCAATGAGAATTTGTTCAAAGTATTCTGATGTTAAAAAATTGATTGTAAAGTTATCTTTCAAAAGCCTGTAGCTGTAGTTTGTTTTGTCTATGGATATGGCGTATAAAAAAGGATTTTTATTTACGGGTGTATGCCAGCCAACGGTAAAAGGATTTTCGCCCACGACCACTATAACAAGCGGCCGTGGGACATAGCCAAGGGTATAACCATTCTCTATTGTTTTAAACATTCACTTTTTGCTTACTATTTGATCCTTTAATCCAGCAACAGCATTTAAAAACTCTTTTTGAACATCCGCAGGCACGTTAAACTTGTTTAAACTTTGCTTTGTAAGTTCTACAAATCTGTTCCAATCCTTTTCTGTGATTCCGAGGTTTTGGTGTGCTTGTTTCATATCCCTTCCCTTGTACTCGCAAGGACCTCCTGTTGCTTTACAGATAAATGCCGCTACGAGCGCTCTGCGGGCTTTGAGCTGGTCTTCTGACATGTTGCTACAGAACCTCTTGAGCCGTTTGTCTTTCATCATTCTGTTTGTGAGGTCTTCGACCACTGCATCGATTGCCTGTTTGCCGCCAAGCTTTTCGTACAGGGTTTGCTCAGCTTTAGCCAAGCTAACTGTTAAAAGTGCTACTGAACCGAAGGCTACTAAAAACTTTCTCATGGCACACCTCCTAAAGGTTTATCTTGTTGTACATTCTACAGGAAATGTTTTTCGCGATGAAGCTAATTTTTACCGCATTAAGCTGAAAATTTCACAGGTTATTTGTAAAAAAACTAAAATAAGCATGAGTTATTATGGAAAAAAGGAGATAAGTAATGGAGCAAGAATTTGCAGGAAGAGTAAAGGTTATAAACTGCAGACAATTTAACACAAATGGCAAATACATAATATACTGGATGTCTCACAGCCACAGGGCAAACTTCAACCATAGCCTTGAGTTTGCCATAGAGCTATCAAATCAAAGCGGAAAACCACTTTTGGTATATTTCCCAATAACAGACAAGTATAAACACTCAAACGCACGATACTACAAATTTATGTTGGATGGGATTTTGGAAGCCAAAAAATCCGTAGAGGAAAGAAGAATAAAGTTTGCTATAGAAAAGGTAAACGATATCAAACAAAGGATTATAGAGCTATCGGAGAATGCCTATGCTCTGATTACGGATAAAGCATACTTGAAGTATTACAGAAGGCTAAACAAATATATAGCGGACAGATTAGATGTTCCAGTGTATGAGATAGAATCTGATGTGTGCGTTCCAGTTGAGATTGCATCAGATAAACAAGAGCCTTATGCCTTTACCTTTAGAAAAAAGATTTATAGTTTGTTGGACAAATACATTGTTGAACTAAAGCCAAGGGAGCCGAAAATTAAATCGGTTAGCTTTGATTTTGGAATAGAAGAGATAACTTTCAACAACTCCTTGGAGATTTTAAACATTCTCAACATAGACAAAAGCGTTAGCTTATCACCTTTTGTGGGAGGCTACAGTCAAGCAAGAAAATACTTGGAGGAGTTTATTGAGAAAAAACTGCATAGATACAAAGAGTTTAGGTCTCATCCAGAGCTTGATTATCAATCAAACCTTAGCCCTTATTTGCACTTTGGACAGATCTCACCCATAGAAGTGGTCCTTGAGGTTCTATCAAAGTACGGAAGGAACGATGAAAACG
>WYEK01000011.1 GCA_009903855.1 Thermocrinis sp. | reverse complement strand
GAACGAATCCTTTCATATCTCAGCACCTTTCCATCTTTGACCGCTTCCTTTGGCACCAATAGGGCGGACCTCTCTTCCACCAAGACCTTACCCTCCACTGTGGCAAAGGCGGGCGTGTTGGGTGGAAGGTTTGCCCGGACTTTCACCTTTAGGGTTTTCCTTGTCCTGTCCAGCTGTCCCTCTTTGGAGTAAATGGTGCCCTCAAAGGTCTGCCCTGGGAAGGCATCAACGGAAAGAAAGACCCTTTGCCCTTCCTTTATCAGCCCCACATACTCCTCGTCTATTTCTAAGACCACTTCCAACCTGCTTGGGTCTCCCACACCGAAGAGAACATTCTCTTGGGAAAGGTGGTTTATGTAGCTTCCCTCCTTTACAAACTTAGACAGGACCACTCCGTTAACTGGACTTCTTATGAGATACTTTTCCCTCTGGGCGTTCAGCCTTTCTATCTGTGCCCGTAGGCTTTTGCTCTCCGTTTGTAAACCTTTTATAGCATCCTTGTATTGGCTTAGGTTTGCTTCATACTCCCTGCGGTGGATTTCGTAGGTGGTTTTGAACTTTTCAAGTTGTTCCTTTGGAATCAGACCCTTCTCAGCTAAATCCCTTCTCCTTTCATACTCCCTCTCCGCCTGCCTGAGCTGTAGCTCGGACGCTTCTACCTTCTCCTTCAAGGACCTAAGGTAAGGAGAGTCTTCTCTCAGCCGTTCTTCCACCAAGCTAAGCCTTGCCTGTATGTCCTTTATGGAGCTTTCCAGCTCTTGGGCAGAAATCTTTGCAAGCACCTGACCCTTCTTTACCTTGTCTCCCTCCTTTACATAAACCGCCTCTACTATTCCAGAGACCTCCGACTTTACCAGCACAAAGTCTTCGGGCTCCACATATCCGGACGCATACACGAACTTTTTAACTTCTTTTATTTGGGCAACCGCAGTTTTTGGCTCACGATGTAGATAGGACCATGTTAGAAAGACCAAGGGCAAAGCCAACAGTGGAATGAGAAACCATTTTTTCATTCACTTTTGCCAAAAACTTCCTTTTTGATCTCTTCTTCTCTACCAAAGACGCCCATAATGTGATAGCCATTATCCACATGGATAACTTCTCCCGTTATAGCCCTTGCCCAATCACTGCACAGAAAAACTGCAGTATCTCCCACATCCTCTATGGTTATTGCTCTGCCAAAGGGATTAACTTTTATGGTGTGTTCCATCAAAAGGTGAAAGCCAGTAATACTGTACGCAGCGAGGGTCTTTACCGGTCCTGCGGATATGGCGTTTATTCTGTGTCCGTATTTGGCGATATCGTAAGCCAAGTATCGGACTGTGCATTCTAAAGCCGCCTTTGCTATACCCATAACATTGTAGTGTGGCACCACCTTCTCCGCTCCGTAATAGGACAGAGTTATGATACTTCCGTTTCTTCCTTCCATCAAGGGCAAAAGTTCCCGTGTAAGGGCTATTAATGAGTAAACAGATATGTCCATTGCAATTTTAAAGCCCTCCCTGGAGGTGTCTATTACTCCACCCTTGAACTCCTCCTTTGGTGCGTACGCTATGGAGTGGACTATTATGTCAAGGCTTCCCCAGTTTTTTTCAAGCCACTCCCTTAACGCTTTGATATGCTCGTCCTTGGACACATCGCACTCAAAGGTTAAGTTTGAACCGAACTCCTCTGCAACCTCCTCCACCCTCTTTTTTAGCTTTTCGTTGGCATAGGTAAAGGCAAGTTCTGCACCTTCCCTGTGAAAGGCTTTAGCTATGCCATAGGCTATACTCCTTTCGTTGGCAACGCCCGTAATAAGTGCCCTTTTGCCCTCCAAAAGTCCCATTTATTTACCTCCTTCCAACAGGCTAAGAGCCTCCTCCACGGAGGCGTTTTCATGAACTAACTTATACAAAGCTTTTACCATTTGAACCCTGTTCTTGGCTTGAAAGACATTCCTACCAATTGAAAGCCCCTTTGCACCCGCCTGCAGGGCACCGTAGACCATTTCAAGGACCTCCCTTTCCGTCTTCATCTTGGGACCACCCGCAATAACCACCGGTACAGGGCAACCCTCCACCGCTGAAGCAAAGGTTTCTGGAGAGCCCGTATAGGGAACCTTCACTATGTCCGCCCCAAGCTCCGCCCCCAGCCTTGCACAGTGGGCAACTACCTTTGGGTCATACTGGTTCATATCCTTTCCCCTGCCGTAGACCATTGCCAAGAGGGGCATACCCCACTCTTCACAAGCTTTGGAGACTATGCCAAAGTCCCTGAGCATCTCCCTCTCTAGGTCCGCCCCGATGTTTATGTGGATGGAAACTCCGTCCGCTCCAAGCTTTATGGCTTCCTCCACAGTGCATACCAAGGTTTTGTCATTTCTTGTAGGAGCCCAGTCGGTGGAGGCGGAAAGATGTACTATGAGCCCTATGTCTTTGCCACGCCCTCTGTGTCCTGCCTTTACCATGCCCTTGTGGAGGACCACCGCATCTGCACCCCCTTCCGCTACATCCTCCACAGCCTTTTTAATATCCACTATACCCTCTATGGGACCAGAGCTCACCCCATGGTCCATGGGCACTATTATTGTTCTGCCTGTCTCCCTGTTTATGATCCTCTCAAGCCTCACCAACTTACCGATCATCCTCAGCCTCCTTTAAACCTAAAGGTTATAATGCCTGTTTGTATTATATTACCTTCTATGGGTTCAAACTTTATACTCCTTAAAAGTTGCACCAAGACACTGTCTATCTCCGGTACACCACTTCTTTTCAGGACCTCAACCTTAGCAACTCTACCCGAAGGCTCCACCCACAGCTTAGCCTGAAAGGTGGAGGGTAGTTCAGTAGCCCTAAGCTGTGGAAAGGGAGGAATGTACAAGATCTTTCTCGT
>WYEK01000072.1 GCA_009903855.1 Thermocrinis sp. | reverse complement strand
AGGTTTCTCTGGGAATAATAGATGAAGCTATCCTCTATATCCTTTGGAAGCTCATCCTCTTCGGGCACATAGCCCTTTTCGTACTTTATGGGAATGTATATGGCTCCGTGAAATCTTCCGCCCTCCTCCGGCTCATAAAAAGCATTTATCACCTCGTCGTAAAAGTCAAGCTGTTTTTTGTCCAGCTCAAAAAACCACTCCTGCGGGTCCCTTACCTCTGGCATTTGGATTTTGTCTTTGTAGTATTTAAGGTCCAGGCGGTTCCTTCTGATGACCACCTTTTCAATGACCGCCTTTATCTTTCGCGAAAGCTCCTTTGCCCTTTTGGAGACCTTTTCAATATCTATTTCCCTTTCTCCAAAAAGCTCCTTGTAATACTTTTTAGCCTTCTCTCTTTTTTTACTGTCGGGTGAATTGTGATAGTTGTTGATGTATGCCAGTTTTTTGAACTCGTTGTCGTATTCGTCAAACCTATCTGCAAGGTTTCCGTCCAAGGTCAGTGTGGATTTTTTGGGAATGGTGAAAAGCTTTAAGAGGGCAAAGATGTCTGCGGGTCTGTTGTTAAAGGGTGTGGCGGTCAAAAGTATAACGGTCTTCCCTCTGCATATTTCACTAAGGTAAAAATAGCTTTCTGTCCTTTGGTTCCTAAAGCGGTGGGCTTCGTCTATGATGACCACTTCTATGTTTTTATCTTTTACATACTCTTTAACCTCCTCCAGCTTTCCCAAAGAAAAGACTTTCCAGCCATGAAGTTCAAAGTCCTCTATATACTTTTTCCACCCGGATTTTTCGTAATCGTCTCCCACAAGGTGCGGAGGGCATATAACAATGCCTCTCTTTCCCAAAGCTTTGGCGGTAAGGCATGCGATGACGGTTTTTCCAAGTCCCACCACGTCCGCAAGTATTACGCCTCCGTGGTCTTCACAGCAGGCAACCGCCTGGGCTACCGCAGAAAGCTGATAGTCGTAGGGCTCGTATCCTGCCCTTTTCATTATCTCCTCAAGCTCAGACATTGGAAGCTTTCCCTGATGGAGTTCTAAGTAGTTTTTCAGAAGGTAAGCGTATGCCACAAAGGGTGAGATCTCCTTAAAGAAGGTCCGAGTTTTGAAAACTTTTATGATGTCCTCCGGGGATAGAGGGACCGCCCTTTCCCATCTTTCGTCAAAGTATTTTTCTGCACTTTCAAAACCGTAATCCTTTATTTCTACGTTGAACTCCTCTTGTCCTTTCAGTCCCGCCAGGGTTAGGTTGGAACTGCCCGTGATAAAGGTGTGCTGTAGAAGGTCTCCCTCAAGCTTGAAAAGATAAAGCTTTGCATGGTTTGGCTCTCTGGTCTTTCTTATGACTAACTTTTTCTCCTCCAAAAGCTTTAGGAAAAACTCCACCTGCTCGTATATTTCCTTCTTGTCAAGCTCCTCCGATGTAAAGGCTTTCTCAAGGGACTGCAAAAAGCTGTTTTTCACCTCTTCCTTGCTTTTATTTCCATGCGCCAACTCGTAAAGTCCATAGACGCCCTTATCCACGCTCAAGCCCACAAGGACCTTTATGTGCTCTTCTTTTAGCCTTCCTTCCCTTTCCAACTCCTTTAGTGTCTCATACAGTGCCTGCACGCCGGAAAAGTAAAAGAAGCCCACCAAGAACTTAAGCTCTTTGCTGTGTTTTATGAGAGTTTTCAGCCTTCCCTCTAAAGTTCTTTCTTGGGCGTTGGTGATGAAGTTCTGGCTCATTAAAGGGAGATTATATTATGCCTTATCCAACCGATTCGTATATTCTTGCCCTCCACTTGGCACCCAAGCTCTTTGCCAGCTCTTCTGTTTTTTTCATATCCACACCCGGGTAATCTACCGCAGTGGCGACCACTTCAAAGCCAAAGCTTTTTGCGGTTTTTATAAACTCTATTACCTTTTCAAAGGCATCCGGTTGGGTGGGCTTGCAGACCTTGTCGTATGTCTCTTTATCGGGGGCATTCAGGCTAACGGACCAAACATCCACAAGACCAACAAGCTCTTTTAGGCTCTCCTTTGGCATAAAGGTAAACAAAAGACCGTTGGTATCTACGCGCACTCTTCCACCTTTGGACTTTACCCACCTTGCGATCTCCTTGAGGGCAGAAAATCTCAAAGTGGGCTCTCCGTATCCACAAAAAACTATCTCCTCATACTTGGTGGGGTCTCCTATCTCTCTTATCACCTCTTCCACCGATGGGTCCCTCTCCACCCACACCCAGTAGCCCTTTACCATAAAGTTCCTTTCCCTCTCTCTTTGACAAAAAGCACAGTGAAGGTTGCACTTGTTGGTTAGGTTGATGTAAAGCTTGTTGTTGATTACGTATGTTATGGTTTCCCTTTTACCGTTGGTGTTCAGGTTGAAGATCAGCTTGGCGTTCTCTGAGGTCATCCTATCCACATCCTCCAGGTTGGTGTTTGGGATCAGTTTAGCCATAACTTCTGCGGTATGCCAGATGTTGGTGGGTTTGTTGGGCTTGCCTCTGACGGGCTGAGGTGCCAAAAAGGGGCTGTCCGTTTCCAAAAGTATGCGTTGGGTGGGGGTCCTCTTTACCACCTCCCTGAGGGCGTCTGCGTTTGGGTAGGTGATTATGCCCGAGTAGGATATGTAAAAGCCAAGGTCCACGCATTTTTTCATAAACTCGTAGCTTCCAGTAAAGCAGTGCATCACACCGCCCACTTCATAGGCTTTTTCTTCCTTAAGTATTCTGTAAGTTTCCTCCTCCGCATTCCTTGAGTGCACAACTATAGGGATGCCCAGCTCCCTCGCTATCTGAATTTGCTTTCTGAAGATATCCTCTTGCTTTTTCCTGTCGGAGTATTCTTTGTAAAAGTCCAGTCCCATTTCACCAAGGGCTTTTACCTTTGGG
>WYEK01000071.1 GCA_009903855.1 Thermocrinis sp. | reverse complement strand
TTATTGCGGTGGGTCCATCCTTTCTTTTTAGTGCTATGTGCCAGGCTACGCTAACCTCGTTGGGGTCCGCTGGCCTGAGAACCCAAAGGTTTGGAATGAGCCTCAAGGATGAAAGCTGTTCCACCGGTTGGTGGGTAGGTCCGTCCTCTCCAAGCCCGATGGAGTCGTGGGTGAAAACATAAATGACCTGCAGGCGGGAAAGGGAAGCCATCCTTATGGAAGGTCTCATGTAATCGGAGAACACCAAAAAGGTGCCACCGTAAGGGATAATACCACCGTGGTATGCCATGCCGTTGAGAATAGTCCCCATGGCGTGTTCCCTAACTCCAAAGTGGAGGTTCCTGCCCTGTGGGAAGTCTCCCTCTCCGTGAAGGTAGGTGTTGTTGGATTCCGAAAGGTCTGCAGAACCTCCAAAGAGGGTGGGAATTACCTTTGATATGGACGCCAAAACCTTGCCGCTTGCCTGACGGGTTGCCATGGCATCCTTGAACTCGGGCAACAGCCCCCTGTAATCCTCTTCCCAATCTTTGTTCAAGGACTTTTCCAGAAGCCTTGCCAACTCTGGATAGCTTTCTCTGTACTTTTCAAAGAGGGTGTTCCACTCCCTTTCCAAAAGCTCGCCCTTCTTTATTTTCTCTTCTCTGTAACTCCACACCTCCCCGGGGACAAAGAACTCCTCCTCAGACCATCCAAAGTTTTTCTTGGTTTGCAGGGCTAACTCCTTTCCAAGGGGTGCGCCGTGGGCGCTGGCATCATCCTGTTTTGGAGAGCCATAGGCCAAGTGAGTTCGGACAGATATAAAAGATGGTTTTTCTCCTTGCTCCATCGCCCTCTTTATAGCCTTTTCCAATTCCGCCAAATCGTAGCCGTCCTCCACCTCCTGCACAAACCAGCCCGACGCGTCAAACCTCTTTAACACATCCTCAGACCAGGCTAAGGATGTGGGTCCGTCTATGGAAACCTTGTTGTTGTCCCAGATAACTATGAGTTTGCTTAACTTCCAATGTCCCGCCAGCTGGGCAACCTCGCAGGAGACACCCTCCATAAGGTCACCATCGCTCACAAGGGCAAAGGTATAGTGGTCTATTATGGGAAAACCCTCCCTGTTGAACTTTTCCGCAAGGAATTTTTCTGCCAAAGCCATACCAACCGCGTTGCCAATGCCCTGTCCGAGGGGTCCAGTGGTTGCCTCTACCCCTGGTGTAAGAAAGCTCTCGGGATGCCCTGGCGTTCTGCTACCCAGCTGTCTAAAGCCCTTTAGGTCCTCAAGGTTCAGGTCATAACCCATTACAAAGAGCAAAGAGTAGAGCATGGCGCTGGCGTGCCCTGCGGAGAGCACAAAGCGGTCCCTGTTGAACCACTTGGGGTTCTTTGGGTTAAACCTCAAAAATCTATCGTAGATTATGTAAGGAATGTGGCTTGCCCCAAGGGGCATACCCGGATGTCCGGACTTTGCCCTCTCCACCTGATCCAAGCTCAAGAATCTTATAGTGTTTATCAAAAGCCAATCTCTCTCACCTGCGTTCTTGAAGTAGTTTCGCATAGATTAGATTATAAGGGCTTTTAAAGTTCCCTTAAAACAAACTCCTCCAGTTCAAAAAACTTCTTTTCTTCCTCTCCACCAAGTTCATGGTCGTAGCCCAAAAGATGTACCAAGCCGTGCACCAAAAGTCTTTTTAGCTCTTCCTCCAAACTGTGGCCAAGCTCCTGCGCCTGCCTTTTGGCAGTATCCACCGAGATAACAATATCTCCAAGAATAAGCCAATCTTCCACTTTCTCACCTATGGGAAAGGAGAGCACATCGGTGGGCTTGTCTTTGTTTCTGTAAAGTTTGTTTAACCTTTTTATTTGGACATCGGAAACTAAGGCAATGCTGAGCTCTACCTTGCTTAAGCCAAGAACCTCAAGGGCTCTGTGGGCTATTTTGCTCAGAAGTTTGCTTTCTACTCCTTTTACCTTTTTCTTGACCAGCACCCTGTTTTTTCTCATACTCTTCATAAGCCTTTATGATCCTTGCCACTATGGGGTGTCTTACTACATCCTCCCGCCCAAACTGGACAAAACCTATGCCTTCTATGCCTTTGAGGACCTTTATTGCCTCCACCAAACCGGAGTCTTCCTTTCTGGGTAGGTCTATCTGAGTTATATCGCCCGTGATTACCACCTTGGAGCCAAAGCCGATCCTTGTCAAAAACATCTTCATCTGTTCCCGGGTGGAATTTTGGGCTTCATCCAAGATTATAAAGGCGTCGTTTAGGGTCCTACCCCTCATAAAGGCTAAGGGAGCGATCTCTATAATGTTCTTTTCCAACATGTAGGCGGTTTTATCATATCCCACCATATCATACAGTGCATCGTAAAGGGGACGAAGGTAGGGGTCCACCTTTTCCGCTATTGTGCCCGGAAGGTAGCCCAGCTTTTCTCCTGCTTCCACCGCCGGTCTTGTTAGTATGATCTTGCTTATTTTGTTCTCCTTCATGAGGGCAAGAGCCATGGCTACCGCCAGGTAGGTTTTCCCCGTACCCGCTGGACCTATACCAAAGACAATATCCTTTTCCCTTATTTCCCTTACGTATATCCTTTGGTTTTCTGTCTTTGGCACTATAGCTTTTTTTCTGTAAGTTATTAACACCACCTCCTCCGTGTCAGGAGTCACACCCTCTGTAGTGCCCTTCACGAAAGCCTTTGCCCTCTCTCTTACCTCTCCACTGCTTAGGGGACCCTTAGCAAACTCCTTTAGAATTTCCCTTATAAACCTGCTCATATTTTGGACCTTTTCCTCCTCTCCCCTTATACGTATTTCGGTGCCCCTTGCGAGGACTTTAACGCCAAAGAGTTGAGAAAATAGCTTTAGGTTCTCGTCGCCCCTTCCTACTATGGCATAAAACCTTTCGT
>WYEK01000069.1 GCA_009903855.1 Thermocrinis sp. | reverse complement strand
ATACTTTGAAAATGCCATAAGGAACTCTATCAAGGACACTACAATATTTAACTTCAGGCTAATTTACAATCACTTTAGACAAGCCTTAATGGAACTTTTGTCCCAAAAATCTGAGCGAACTCCAGATTCTACCCAAGGCTAAAAATTTAGGAAAAGCATGCGTTGAATATATCCTCGTAGGTTTCCCGCCTTCTTATTACCTTTACCTCTCCCTTTTCCACCAACAGCTCGCATGCCTTGGGTCTTGCGTTGTAGTGGGAAGACATGGCAAAACCGTAAGCCCCAGCAGAGAGCACCGCCAAGTAGTCTCCCCTCTCCACATAGGGAATTTCCCTGTCCAAGGCTAAGAAGTCTCCCGTCTCGCAGATGGGACCTACCACATCGGTCTTTATGTATTTCACGTCCCTTTCCACCACCGGCACGATGTGGTGGTAGGCGGAGTATATGGCGGGTCTTATAAGGTCGTTCATACCTGCATCCACGATCACAAAGTGCTTGTGCCCTTTGTCCTTTAAAAACTGCACTTGGGTTAGGAGTATGCCTGCGTTTCCCACCACAGACCTTCCCGGTTCTAAAATAAGCTTAGCTTGGACGCCTCTTAAGCTTGGCATGATTGCCTTGGCTAAGTCCTCGGGTTCTGGGTTTGCCTGGTCTGGCTGATATTTTATGCCCAAACCGCCCCCAAGGTCTATGTATTTGATGTCAAAGCCCTCTTTTATTAACTCTTCATACAACCCTACCACCTTTTCTACCGCCTCTATGTAAGGAGAAACATCCAGAATTTGAGAGCCGATGTGGCAGTGTATTCCCACCACCTCCAAGTTTTTCAAGCTTCTTGCATACCTGTACTCTTCCTTTGCCTGCTTTATGTCTATGCCGAACTTGCTTTTTTTCATGCCTGTGGAGATGTAGGGATGGGTCTTTGGGTCCACGTCTGGATTTACCCTTATGGCAACCCTTACCTTTTTGCCTAACCTTTCGCCCACTTCATTTAAAACATCCAGCTCCATGTGGGATTCCACATTGAACATGAGAATGTCTTTCTCCACCGCAAAGGTGATCTCCTGCAAGGTCTTTCCCACGCCCGCATAGACAATCTTGGAGGGCTCCACACCTGCCTTTAGGGCGCAGTACAGCTCTCCTCCAGAAACCACGTCCGCACCAGCTCCTTCTTCCTTTGCAAGTGCCACAATGTGCGGGTTAAAGTTTGCCTTGACTGCGTAGCATATTAGGGCATTGGGAAAGGCTTCTTTGTATGCCCTAATGCGGTCCCTTATGTAAGAGGCACTGTAAACATAAAGAGGAGTACCGTACTCCTTGGCTAACTCTTGCAGGGATACCCCTTCTAAGAAGAGTTCTCCGTTCCTGTATTCAAGGTATGGGTTATACTCTTTCAAAAGCATAAATTTTAATTTTACCATGGGACTGAAGGAACAGCTTGTCCAGGTTCAACCCTTTGTATACAAACTGCCGGAGAATACAATTCAAGGGCAAAATGTGCCCGTTTATTTCTATCTCAGCGACAGGCTCTTTGAGACCTTGGAGGAGGATGCTATAAGACAGGCGGCGAACGCAGCCACCTTGCCGGGAGTGAAAAAGGCCATATATGTGATGCCCGATGTGCATGTGGGTTATGGCTTTCCCGTTGGCGGTGTGATGGCAACAGACCCTGAGGAGGGTATAATCAGCCCTGGCTCGGTGGGCTACGACATAAACTGCGGAGTAAGGCTCATAGCTACAAACCTTACCGCGGATATGGTCTACCCGGTTAGAAGGGAACTTATGGAGGAGGTTCTCAAGAATGTGCCCGCGGGCGTGGGTTCCACAGGAAAGATAAAGCTGACCAAGTCTCAGATGGAAGAGGTGGCGGTGAAGGGTGCCCGTTGGGCAGTGGAGCAGGGCTTTGGCTTTTGGGAGGACCTGGAACATATAGAGAGCGGTGGGGCCCTTCCGAACGCGGACCCTTCTAAGGTTTCAAAGGAAGCCTACGAGAGAGGCTCCGACGAGCTTGGAACAGTGGGCTCGGGCAATCACTTCGTGGAGGTGCAAGTAGTGGATGAGATCTACGACGAGGATATTGCGGAACGTTTGGGCTTAAAGCTTGGTCAAGTTTGCATTATGGTGCATTCAGGTTCAAGAGGCTTTGGGCATCAGGTCTGCGTGGATTATCTAAAAACCGCAAAGGACGCCCTTAAAAAATACAAAATAGACATACCGGATATGCAACTTGCCTGCATGCCCTTTAACTCTCCCGAGGGTCAAGCGTACTTTTCCGCCATGAACAGCGCCGCCAATTATGCCTTTGCCAACAGGCAGATCTTGGGCTTTTTGACTGCAGACACCATAAGGCGATTCTTTGGTCTCTCTTGGAAGGATCTGGGCTACAGGCTTATTTACGATTTAGCCCACAACATAGCCAAGTTGGAAAGGCATAAAGTTGACGGAAAGGTTTTAAAGCTGGTGGTTCATAGAAAGGGTGCCACAAGGGCTTTCCCTCCCTTCAATCCAGAGGTGCCACCCGCCTACAGAGAATTGGGTCAGCCCGTGCTAATACCCGGTGATGTGGGAAGGTACTCCTTCCTGCTGGTGGGACAAGATAGGAGTATGGAGATTAGCTTTGGTACCGCATGCCACGGTGCGGGCAGGCTCATGTCTCGGACTAAAGCAAAGGAGTTTGTGAGGAGGGAGGGTTTAGAAAAGGTGCTTGGAGACTTGGTGGTGGTGGCAAGGGGTAAAGGAACGGTGGCGGAGGAGATCCCGCAGGCTTACAAGGACGTGTCCGAAGTGGTGAGGGTGGTGGATAGCTTGGGCATCGCCAAGCTTGTGTTAAGGTTGAAACCCCTGGGAACTTTAAAGGGCTGATGCGCACAGTGGATGTATCCATAAAGCCAATAACTTTAAGACTGGCAAAGGCCTACGGCAGGATCTCCTTAAAGAAAGAGACTGTTAAAAGGATCCGGGAGGGCAC
>WYEK01000106.1 GCA_009903855.1 Thermocrinis sp. | reverse complement strand
GCTACGGTAAAACCCGCGTAGCCCACAAAGGCAGTTATAACATGGATATATAGCCAATAGCTTCTTAACGCTGGCATTAAGGGCGTTATCTCTGTGTTTGCCTTTGTTATAGCAAAGAGGGAAAGACCAAAGATAATCGGAGTTATAAGAGCTCCCAACAGCTTCACACCGTATTTTCTTTCCAGTAGCAGGTATATCACTCCCGCAATAAAGCTCCAAAAGGTAAGGGCTTCGAAGAGGTTAGACCACGGTGGATGAAAGGCACCCATTTCATAGGTTTGCCAACCCCTTCGTATCATACCAGTTAGATTTAGCAAAAGACCCAAAAAGAGGATTCCAGTAGCCACATTACCGATAATGCGCTCTCTTAGGAAAAGAAAGGCAAGGTAAGAAATGGCTGAAAGCCCGTAGGCTAGCGTGGCGGATTTATACCAAAAAACATTATCGTATGGCAGGAATGCTAAGATCACAGAGAGCAAAAGCCCAAGGATTGGAATTAGCCAGCCCTGCAGGGCAAAGGACCTACCGCTTTTTAAAGAAACTTCTTTCATAGCCTTAATAAATATAACACCTACTCTTGAGGTTGCACGTCCACTTTTATCTGAACTTCCACCTCGGGATGTAGCTTTATGGACACTGTGTGTATGCCCACATCCCTTATAGGTTTGGCAAGGACTATCTTCTTCCTGTCTATTTCAATTCCCTTTTCTGCCAAAGCTTTGGCGATCTCCGCACTGGTAACTGAGCCATAAAGTTTTCCTTTTTCGCCCACCTGATGCTTGATCTCCAGCACCAAGCCTTCCAACTTCTTTGCCAATGCAAGAGCTTTTTCTTTTTCTTTTTGTAGCTTCCTCTGCTTTTGAGAGAGTATGCTTTGAACATGCCTTAGGTTGGACTCGGTGGCAGGGAGGGCTATACCCCTTGGTATGAGGTAATTTCGGGCAAAGCCGTCTTTTACATTTATTACCGTCCCTATAGTACCATAACCCTCAAAATCTTTAATAAGCACCACCTTCATACCTGCACCTCCTTAGGTTATGAGATAAGGTAGTAGTGCCAATTGTCTTGCCCTCTTTATCTCCCTTGACAGAATCCGTTGATGCTTGGCACACACACCTGTTTGCCTTCTGCCTATGATCTTGCCTCTTTCAGATAAAAACTTTGCCAACTCTTCATACTCCTTGTAAGAAAGCTCTTTACCATTCTCGCAGAAATAACAGGTCTTTTTTGCACCTTTTTTTATCTCCATTTTTCAACCTCCTTAAAAGGGTAGTTCATCATCTTCTGAAGAAAAGGGCCTTTCTTCAAAGCCTACTTCTGTATCTTCCGGCAGGACCTCCTCCTCTATAGGTCCTTCTGCCTTTGGCTTCCTTATGATCCTAACTGCACTGGCTACAATCCTCACCTTGCTCTGGGGCCTACCTTCTTTGTCAACCCAGCGGTCCTGACGGAGACTTCCCTCTATCACTACCATGTAGCCTTTGGAGAGCCTTGTACCCAAATCTTCCGCCAACCTACCGTAGGCCCTAACATCAAAAAAATGGGTCTCTTCTCTCCATTCATCATTTACCCTAAACCGTCTGTTGTATGCTATGGAAAACTCCACCACCTGAGTTCCGGAAGGAAGATAGTTTATTATAGGGTCCCTTACCAGATGCCCTATGATCAGCACCTTATTGAGCATGGCTTGTTTCTTTTTTCGCTTTTTGTTTTATGTTGAGCCACCTTATAACGTCATCATTGATCTTGTAGTAAAAATCCAATTCGTTGGGCAGATCAGTGTTTTCGGATCTTATTTCAATGATGAAATATCTGCCGTGGGTAAAGTTGTTTATTCTGTAAGCAAGAGGCTTTAGCCCCCAATCTAAAACGTTCAGAATCTCACCACCCTTTTTGGTTATAAAGTCTTTTATCTCCTGAACCCTTCTGTTTACCTCTTCTTCTGAGAGGGTGGGTTTTAAGACCACTACGCTCTCATAATGCCTTATGGTCTCATAATATCTCTTTGCCATCTTCTACCTCCTGGCCTAAGTTTAGGTCCTCACCCTTACGGTGAGAACGAGGTAGAGATATTTTATCATTCCTTGAACCTTTTTGCAAGCTCTTCCATAACTTCCTGCCACGCAACACCTTTTACCACAAGGGAAAGGATCAAAGAATACAAAAGGTCTGCGGTCTCAAGAATGATCTGATCCTTTTGGGAGTTTTTGAGGGCTATGAGGGTTTCTATGGCTTCCTCGCCAAACTTTTGCAGAACTCTGTCTTCCCCTTCCAAAAAGAGCCTGACGGTGTAAGAATTTTCAGGCTTTCTAGCTAGCCTATCCTTTATAACCTCCTCCAACCTGCTTGGTATTTCAAAGGGCAAGGGCCTGAGCTTTTTGTTCCCTTGAATATCCCTAAAAAAGCAGTTTCTTTCTCCCGTGTGGCATGCCCTGTTTAGACTTTGTTCTACTATGTAAAGCAATACATCTTCATCGCAATCAACGCGGACCTCTATAACTCTTTGAAGCTCTCCAGAGGTCTCTCCCTTTTTCCATATCTCCTTCCTTGAACGGGAATAGTAATGAGCATAGCCCGTTTGTAGGGTAAGCTGAAGCGCCTGTTGGTTAGCCCAGGCGAACATCCTTATCTCGCCCGTCCTATAATCCTGGGCTATTACAGGCAGTAGTCCCTCTTGGTTCCACTTAAGGTTTTTTATAAGCTCATCCGAATATGTCAATGGGTTCCTCTCTGAATTCTCCATCTATCAACTCCCAACTTCTATAGGACACTACCTTACCTTTGCTAACGGACAGTATTATGTAAGAAAAGCCCTCAAAGGCCCTTTCCCTGTCAAATTCAGAGGGTCTGTCCGGATGGTCTGGGTGGGAGTGATAGACCCCTACTATCTCAAGCCCAAACTCTTTAGCCTTTTGTTCTGCCTTAAGGTAATCCTTTGGGTCTATTTGGTATCTATCATTCTTTCTCTCTGGATATGCGTTGGGTGTCTCATAAGCACCAAAGACTATGC
>WYEK01000125.1 GCA_009903855.1 Thermocrinis sp. | reverse complement strand
TTGAAAACCTATTAGAAGAAAAGCTTGTGCCAAACAGAATTTTAAGGAAAGGGGAAGTGGTAAAGGGGAGGATCGTCAAGATAGACGACAGAACTGCATACATTGATGTGGGCTACAAGGTAGAGGCAGTAATGCCCAGGGAAGAACTACCGCCACAAACCAAGGAGGGGGACGAAATAAAGGGCATCTTAGTTAAATTTTCAGGTGGTGTGCCCGTTCTGTCTTTCCAGCGGTATCTCAAAGAGAGGCTCTATGGCTTTTTAAAGTCTGCCCAAGAAAAAGGTAAGTTCGTAAGGGGTAGAATAGAGGAGATTTTGGATGACGCATATGTGGTTAATATCCGTGGCCTAAAGGCACTCCTGCCTAAATCTGAAGCCCGACAAGGACTGAGAAAGAATTCAAGGGTAGTAGCAAAGATAAAGGAACTTTCAGACGCAAGGGAAGGTTTGAAGATTGTCCTAAGTGAAAAGGATTTTATAGAGCTAATCAAAAACAGAAAGAAGGAGAGGATCCTTAAGCAATTAAAAGTGGGAGATGTAATAGAGGGTAGAGTTATCAAAATAGACCCAGGGAAAGGAGTTACACTGCTGATAAAAGATGTGCTAAGGGCATTCTTGCCAAAGGAGGAACTCTCCTGGGGTAGGGACAAAAATCCCTACAACTACACAGAGGTGGGAGAAAGACTAAAGGTCAAGGTTAAAAGAATATCCAAAGAGAAGGAGTTTATCTTCGTGAGCCTTAGGGAGCTAAAGCCCAACCCATGGAAAAAGGCGAAGGAAGTTATAAGCGAAGGCAAAGTTATGTCCGGCAAGGTGGTGGATATAACAGAAGAGGGAGTTATAGTGGAGCTCTTTGAGGGTTTAGAAGGCATTGTGCCCAAGGACGAGGTTTCGTATGATGGCAGTATGCCAAAGAAGTGGGAAAATGTTAACGTAAAGGTCCTTAAGTTTAATCCAAGAATCCAAAAGCTCATTCTTAGTATAAAGGAAACACTTCCAAAGCCCTGGGAGGAGTATATCAAAAATCATCCTGTGGGAAGCAAAGTTAAAGGAATTGTCCAAAGGTTTGAAAAATCGTCAGCTATAGTAGATTTAGGCGGTGTAAAGGGGATAATTCACAGGAGCGACCTCTCCTGGGGAAGGGCCAAAAGGGTGGAGGATGTTCTCACGATAGGAGAAGAGAGGGAGTTTGTGGTCCTTGGTTTGGAGGGTAAATTTGTAAAGCTTGGGCTAAAGCAACTGCAAGAAAATCCTTGGGAGCTCTTCCTCAAAAAGTATAAGGTGGGAGATAGGGTTAAACTAAAGGTAGTTTCTGTGCATCCCTTTGGAGCATTTTTGGAGTTTCCCGAAGGAGTAGAAGGGTTGTTGCCTGTTTCTGAAATGGATAATGCGAAGGATATAAAGGTCGGAGATGAAGTTGAAGTACGCATCATTGATATAGTTCCACACTCAAAGGTAACTCTAAGTGCAAAAGAAGAAACCAAGGTAGAAGACATAGTTAGCGAAGGAGGAGAGAGCGGTTTTACTCTGGGAGAACTTCTGAAGAAGAAGCTGAAGCTGTGAGATGACTAAAAGGGATATAATTCAAAGGTGTCACGAGAAGTGCCCTGACTTTTCCAAGTCTTTGACCGAGAAGGTATTGAACTTTATCCTTGAGGAAATTGCCCTGAGCTTAAGTAGAGGTGAGAAGGTTAAGCTCTCTGGCTTTGGTACGTGGAGTGTAAAAAAGACAAGTAAAAAGGTTGGCGTTAAGTTCAAGCCCAGCAAAAAGCTTCTGTACTATTTGAACACCCCCAGCTTAGATGCTAAAATTAATAGATAACGGGGTGTGGCGCAGGAGGAAGCGCGCTGGCATGGGGGGCCAGAGGTCACGGGTTCAAGTCCCGTCACCCCGATTTTAAACTAAAAAGGAGTCAAAATGGCTCTTGAACTGGAAGAGCACGTTGAAGCTTTAACTCTTAGAGTTTTTCTCAAGTCCCTTGAGCTGTTAGGTGGTACCCAAAAGTTGGTCCAAACACGGGCAACCAGTTGGCTATCGTCCCTACTTTTGGCTTCTTACACTGTAGTGCTGAAGGAAGAATACCTCAAATCCGAGCAGGAGATCGCCCAAAGGCTAAGAATAACCCCTCAAACGGTAAAAAACATCCTCCGGTCTGAGCCTTTGGTTGATAATTTAGAGGAGCTTTTTGAAGGTGAAAGTAAAGACCTTAACATACATACTGCCGGTGGCATAGCCAAGCTCGCTTACAGATTAGTAAAAGACCAAAAGGACCATACAGGTCTTTGCTTGGAATTTTCAAGGAGAACTGCAGGTGCCCTGGACATAGCCTGGGCTAAAATCCTCCTTAGAAGGCTTGAGGAGAAAGATTTTCCCGTTCAATCTGCACAACATCTAAAGGAGAAGCTTGGAAAGGTTTGGCTAAGTGGTAGGTCTGCCCAAGAGGTCCTTGAAGAACTTGATTATCCCATCCATACACCCATTGAGCTCATAGAAAAGATAAAAGAAAACTTGCGTATGTATGGCCTTGAATGAAGTATATTGGTTATCTGGTTTTGGTCCTTCTTTTTATCTATTTTGTCTTTGTTAAACCTTTTCTGCTCTTGCATCGCATTGAGTTTAAAGCAAAAGAGCCAAGAATAAACCTCAAGGAAAAAAGCTTTGAGATAGGAGAGTTTTGGATTCTTTTGCCCAACTTTAGAGGTGAAACATTCTTTTTAAGGGTGGATGGGCTTTCCCTTTATAAAAATACTTTGAAGCTAAGGGAGCTTTCGCTGATAAGTGTTTCCTCAAAGATATCGGAAAAACCCTCTGAATACGATTTTAGCGACCTTGCGAGGAGATTGAATAAGATAAACATACACCTGCAAAGGGCTTACATTTCAATGAATTCGGTGCCCCATTCAGAGAGTATAACCATTTTTGTAGGGAAAGCCCACAAGGAGGGCAATAAGATCTGGGCTGAAGAGCCAACAGTTGCCTACTATATCCATGGGCAGAAAATCACAAGGATAG
>WYEK01000075.1 GCA_009903855.1 Thermocrinis sp. | reverse complement strand
ACAAGGTCGTATGCCCTCGCCCTTACCGAATGCACAAGCCTTTTCCTTTCTTCTAAATCCTTCGTCTCTAAAGCTTTTTGTAAAATCGGAATATCCTCTTCCCTTGGAGAGGTAAAGGGATGGTGCAAAGACACAAACCTGCCCTCTTCTTCGTCCCACTCCATTAGAGGAAAGTCTACCACCCATAGAAAGTCAAAGCGGTCCTTTTGCTGAAGGTTAAAAGTTTTGGCAAGGTGAAGTCTTAAATTTCCAAGGATTTTATAAACCATCTCCCTTTTATCTGCGGAGAACAGGATTGTATCTCCGGGCTTTGCCTTTGTCCTCTCAAGGATTCCCTTGATCTCTTCCTCTTTTAAAAACTTGGTTATAGGGGAGGTTAGCTTGTCCTTTTCAACCTTTATCCATGCCAAGCCCTTTGCCCCCAAAGATTGAACGAACTTGGTAAGTTCATCCAGGTCCTTCCTTGAAAGCTCTCCCAAGTTAAAGTTTATAGCCTTTATTACACCACCCTTTTCTATGGCATCCTTGAACACTTTAAACTCGGTGTTTTTGAAAAGGTCTGTAAGTTCCACAAGCTCCAAGCCAAACCTTCTGTCGGGTTTGTCAGAACCAAATCTCTCCATGCACTCTTGGTAGCTGAGCCTTTCAAAGGGTGTTTTTACCTCAACTCCCAAAAGCTCCTCAAAGAGGGTCTTTATCAACTGCTCCGTGATGGCTATAACATCCTCCTCATCCACAAAGGACATCTCAAAATCTATTTGGGTGAATTCGGGCTGTCTATCTGCCCGCAAGTCCTCATCTCGCAGACATCTGACGATCTGAAAGTACCTGTCAAAGCCCGCAACCATAAGAATTTGTTTAAAGAGCTGAGGGGATTGGGGCAAAGCGTAGAACTTACCCGGATGCAACCTTGAGGGCACTATAAAGTCCCTTGCTCCTTCTGGTGTAGATTTGGTCAAGAAGGGCGTCTCCACCTCCACAAAGCCGTTCTCCACAAAGACCTTTCTTATTATCTGATAAGCCCTGTGCCTGAAGAGGAGGTTCTCTTTCATGCTTTCCCTTCTGAGGTCCAAGTATCTGTACTTGAGCTTTATCTCCTCAGAGATAGGCGTTTCTTCATTCACCGGAAAGGGCAAAGGCTCTGCACTGTTTATAAGTTCCACATAGTTTGCTAGAACCTCAAAGTTTCCCGTTTTTAGCTTTGGGTTTTCTGTGCCGGGCGGTCTTCTTCTGACAACTCCCTTTATACATATAACGTCCTCTGAGCCCAGCTTGTCTGCCACCTCGTAAGCGGAGGGCGAGTTCAGCTCCTCCACCACCACCTGCACTATACCCTCCCTGTCCCTTAGGTCTATGAAGACCACCCCTCCGTGGTTTCTGACCCTATGGACCCAACCGCAGAGAACAACCTCTTTGTCTAAGTCCTCTTGGGATATTTGTCCGCAGTATTTGGTGCGCTTAATCATAAGCAAAAGATTATAAGGGATTTAAAAGGGTTTTCCGGGCACCTTTTCCCAATCCTTGAGGAAAAGCTCTATGCCTTTGTCAGTTAGCGGATGTTGGAAGAGTTTTTTCATCACCTCAAAGGGCATGGTGCATATGTCCGCCCCTATGAGCGCCGCCTCCAACACATGCATGGGATGTCTCACGCTCGCCACTATTATCTGAGTGTCAAAATCATAGTTGTCAAAGATGGTTTTTATATCCCTTATAAGCTTCATGCCCTCGCTTGAGATATCATCCAACCTACCTACGAAGGGGGATACAAAGGTAGCTCCAGCCTTTGCTGCGATAAGTGCCTGAGTGGGAGAAAAAACCAAAGTAACATTGGTGGGTATTCCCTCAGATTCAAGCTCCTGGACCGCTATCATACCTTCCGGTGTCATGGGAATTTTCACCACTACATTATCACCAAGCTCCGCCAGTTTTCTTCCTTCCTCCACCATACCCTTGGCATCCCTTGATACCGTCTCCAGGCTAACGGGACCATCCACCAACTGCAGTATTTCCTTTACAACTTCCATAAAGGGTCTTCCTGTCTTGGCTATGAGGGTTGGGTTGGTGGTGACGCCATCCAGTATGCCCCACTCTAAAGCCTGCTTTATCTCATCTACGTTTCCTGTATCTAAAAAGAACTGCATGGCAAACCTCCTTTACCCTATTTTAATTCCTTCTTGATCTTCTCGTAGGCACTCACCAAGTATCCTAAGAAGGCATTTTCCGGTTGAGCTCCCACAAACTCTGCCACACCTCTGTTTATAACGATTTTTGGCACACCAACCACCTGATAGGTCTCCGCAATGTCCATGTTTTCGCTGGCGTCCATGATCACTGCAGTTATATAGTCGCTTGCTATGGCAAAGTTCATAGCCATCAGCGCAGCAGAGGGACAGTAGCCACAGGATGTGGTCACAAAGACCAAAATTTCCATGGGTATGTCTATGGACTGGAGGAGCTCTAAGGTTCTTTCGCTAAGTCTGGGCTTTCTCTTTGAAACCTGAATGATGCCGTTTATAAGGGTTGAAAACTCAAGCCCCGCAGGAAGTCCCACATACCTTATGCCATAGTCCTTTTCCCCCTCTATAACAATGGTAGGCACCCTCTCAATGCCATAGGCGGATGCCTTGTCTTTTTCTATCAACGGTGAGTATATTTCAAGCTTTACCTTACCTTGGGATAGTCCTTCCACTTCCTTAAGAAGCTCTTCCGCAGTAGAGCATGTCTCACAACCTATGGCTTGGCTGAAAAGCTTTAGATTCACAGGGTTTTCAAGCTCCTTTTCGAACATATCCCTTAGCTGGGCTCTCACTTCTAAGCTCAAAAGCATTTTTTGACCTCCTTTATGAGTTTATAATTATAAGCTCAAACACACCTCGGGTGAGAAATTCAGAAAAGCTAAGAAAATCTTCTGAAAAAAGCCCTTAGTGGGCAGGGGTTTATAATACCCTCAAATCCCACTAAGGAGGCGCAACAATGAACTACCTTAATAGTTTATACCAAAAAGTCCTTCTGTCCATCTCTATAGTCCTGTCA
>WYEK01000109.1 GCA_009903855.1 Thermocrinis sp. | reverse complement strand
GGAAAGTTATCATAAACCAGCCTAAAACCCTCTCTGTCTTTTCTTATGGTGTATAGGATCAAAAGGACGGAATTTTTTAATTTTTCTCCAACAAAAAAGCCGTAGATTGTTCCACCTTTTTTCACCAAGTAGAGAGTCCCGCCCTTGGGATTGTTAAAGGTTTCCCTTTTTACTTTGCCTTCTTCCTCTATCCAATAAACTTCTTTAACTAAGTATTCGGTAGAAGATTTGCCAACAGTTTGTGTGTATGTGCCAGCGTCTCTGTTTAGCTCTGTTTTACAATCTCTTTCGCAGGGTGGAAGTCTGAGAAAGATTGAACCCTTCCCGTAGGCAAGCTGTTGCATGGGTTGGGTTTTGTCAAGCATGTCTTCGGTGATCAAAAGGTATATTTTTCCGTAGGGCTTAACTTGGCACTCCTTGGCAGATTGCTCTAAGGCTTTATAAAGCCCAAGAGTTTTATATTTTTCCCACGCACGATGATTGAAAATAGGGTCAGATATACACAAAAAGAGTCTGTGGGCGCTTTTTTCTTCTTGTAAAAGGGCGTAGGCTATGAGGGGCGTCTTTATGGAAAACTGGGTTCCCCCATCGTGAAAAACAGCCCTCTGGGAGTAATAAACTATAGGATAACCATAATCCCACCAGCTAAGAATTTTTGCGTCTTTGGGCGTTAGTTCCTTCAACCTTTGGAGGTCCTTGACTACTTCTTTACTAATAAAAAAGCCGGGCATTCTGTCTATCAAGCTAAACCAGTTTATGGCAGACATGAGCATCAGAGGAGGGAAAAGCCCACCCACAAAGAGCTTTAAACTTCTCTTTTCCAAAAAGTTTGAGAGCTTTGAAATGAGAAAGACGCCGTAGGCAAAGCTCATTGCAAGCACAGGAGCAGAATACATATAAACCCTTATGCTTCCCTTTACCACACTCAAGGCCAAAAGGACATAAAGGGGCAACAGCAAAAGCTGTGCTTTAAAAAACCTAAAAAACAGCACGGGCAGAAAAATCAGGGCTATGTAAAAGGGAAATTCGGAGGAAAAATACAAAGGGTAGCTACGCAAGAAAGAAACCTTACCCTGCTCGGAGATGGTTTTTAAAACCTCTGGCACGTTCTTGCTTTCCACCGGAGAGATAGGAATGCCAAAGTAAAGAAGGAGCCTACCCAAGATGTCCATACCTAAAGGATAGCCCGCCATAAAAGAGATTAAAACCCACAAAGAAAAAAGCCCAGTAAATCCTGCATAAAAGAGCCTTCTATTTTGCAGTGCCAAAAGCAAAAACCCAAGAAACTGCAAAACAAAAAACTCTGGATGGGCATACCACCAATAAAACAGAAGGCTAAAAAACACAGCAAGGGCGACAAAAAGGTAAGCATGCCAGCTGTCTTTCTTCTGATAGGCGAGCAGTAAAAAGAGGGCGATGCTAAAGATAAAGAAGAGGTTTAAGTTGTCTGTGTCCAAATCAAGGACAAAAACCCTGGTATAGTAAGCAGAGGACAGGGCGGTTAGGACCGCACCCGCAAAGCCCACCCAGAGGTTCCCAAGCCTGTGCCAAAATAAAACAAAAGGAATAACAAACAAGCTTCCAAAAATGGGCGAGAGCCAAAAGCCAAGCCACTCTATGTCAATGCCTGTTAGTCTTAAAAGAATTCCATACATAAAACTTATCAAAGGCGGATAGTCATACTTCACACCACCCTCCGGAAAGTTTCTTAAAACATCCTCTCCCCTTTTGAAATCTTTGGCAAGCCTTCCAAAAAAGTAGCCATCGGGGTTCTGAATAAAGGGCTTGCGGTCCAAAAAGTAAATATCCTGATGTTTAAAGTAGTTGTATATCTCTACAATGTGAGGAATTAAAGAAACAAAAAAGGCAAAAAGCAGGGCAAGGCATAGGTTCTTCATTCAACAAAGCACCTAAAGGGTCTAACATCCACCTGACACACCACCCTTTGCCCAGTGGCAGAGAAGTAAGCGTGTAGCTTCCCCGCAACCAGCTGTCCCGTGTTTGAGCATTGAAAAGCCTCAACTACAGTAAAATAAACAGTCCCACCCGGAGTGGTGCGGTTTGCCACACAGTTGGGAAATGCAGAATTTCCGATTATTGAGTAGGTCTCCGTTCCTGCTGGTGGAGGATCCGTAGAACAATAGGAAGACACATCCGCCATACAAGCCCTTGCCATCGGAAGGGCATAAGAGACAACCCTTGCCCTTTCTGTGTAGTTTAGGTATTGGGGAACCGCAATGCTAACGAAGATAGCAATAATGGCAATAACTACTAAAAGCTCCACAAGGGTAAAACCCCTCCTCATGATAATCTCCAAAACAGCCCCCAAGAGGGGGCTGGAGGGTTAGGTTATGGTGTTGCCTCTACTGTGCATCTGACGGATTGGTTTGCTGCAAAACACCTTGCCCTGTAGTCATTTACGCCAGAAAGGGTTGCAATTATTCCGCCGTCAGCAGGATTAGGACCGCCGAACGTCAGAGTTCCATCGTTTCCACAAGATGGGGTTCCTACAGCAGTGAGATTAACTTGTCCACCCGCTGTGCTCATGGTAGTGTTCCTGCAGTTTGCCCCGTATGAAGCGCTACCAACTGTAAATCCGGCAGGGTCAGCATTTGGATTTTCCATGCAGTATGCTGCCAAGTCCATCAAGCAACCCCTTGCCATCGGCTCTGCGTAGGAGCTTACCTTGGACCTTCTTTGGTAGCTGAGGTACTGGGGTATTGCCAAGGATGCCAAGATGGCTATGATGGCGATGACGACAAGCAACTCAATTAGGGTGAAACCCTTCTGCTGCCTCATGGCCACACCTCCCATAAAGTTTTCCCTCCCGGGACCGGTCCCATAGAGGGTTAAATCTAAATTTATTCCAGGCAGAACAAAAAGTCAACACTTCACAAATACTTCACAAAAAACTCCCTATATTATATTCTCTATACCTCGGGTGAGAGATTCAGAAAAGCTGAGAAAATCTTCTGACAAAAAGCCCTTAGTGGGCAGGGGTTTATAATACCCTCAAATCCCACTAAGGAGGCGCAACAATGAACTACCTTAATAGTTTATACCAAAAAGTCCTTCTGTCCATCTCTATAGTCCTGTCA
>WYEK01000080.1 GCA_009903855.1 Thermocrinis sp. | reverse complement strand
AAGGACGCATGTTATGGCAGAGGTTAGGGTAGATTTACCGTGGTCTACGTGCCCTATTGTTCCTACGTTTACGTGCTCCTTCTCTCTTACAAACTTCTCCTTTGCCATGTTTTACCTCCTGATTTTAAGCCCAGGACCGGACTTGAACCGGCGACCTCACCCTTACCAAGGGTGTGCTCTGCCCGCTGAGCTACCTGGGCTTTTTGTTTACAAGAGCGGGCGACGGGACTCGAACCCGCGACCTGCTGCTTGGAAGGCAGCTGCTCTACCACTGAGCTACGCCCGCTACAGTGGAGGGGGCAGGATTCGAACCTGCGCAGGGCGGAGCCCGGGGGATTTACAGTCCCCTGCCTTTGGCCACTCGGCCACCCCTCCTAAGCCTAAAGCTGGCGGTGGGACTTGAACCCACGCCCGCGGGATTACAAATCCCGCGCTCTGCCCACTGAGCTACGCCAGCTCAGTATAAAAATTATATCATAATTCTGCGTTGAGGTATAATATTGCTCTCGGAGGAGGAAAGATGGACATAAAGAAAATACCCCCCGGCAAGAACCCACCAGAGGATATTTACGTGGTCGTGGAAATCCCCCAGGATAGTCCTATAAAGTATGAACTGGATAAGGAAACAGGTGCAGTCTTTGTGGATAGGTTTTTATTTACAGCCATGCATTATCCCTTCAACTATGGCTTTATTCCTCAGACCTTGGCGGACGATGGGGACCCGGTGGATGTTTTAGTAATATCAAGATATCCTGTGGCACCTGGTAGTGTGATAAGGTGCAGACCTATAGGTGGTTTGGAGATGAGGGACGAAGAAGGTGTAGATACAAAGCTTATAGCGGTGCCCCACTCAAAGATAGACCCAACCTTTGACGAGATAAAGAGCGTGGATGATTTACCCAAGGCACTACTGGATCGGATCAAGCACTTTTTTGAGCACTACAAGGAGCTGGAACCAGGTAAGTGGGTAAAAGTGGAAGGGTTCAAGGGTGTGCAGTTCGCCATAGAGGAGATCAAAAAGGGCATAGAGAACTACAAGAAAAAGAATGAATGAACCCTGAGGAGATCATCCGTAAGGCCAAAAGGGTAATAGAGGAGGAAGCACAAGAACTTTCAAAACTTTCGGAAAGGTTAGACCATTCCTTTGTTAGAGCAGTTGAGCTTATCCTGAACTGTGAGGGGAAGGTTATAACCACAGGTGTAGGAAAGTCAGGACACATAGCCCAAAAGGTCGCATCAACCCTCTCCTCCACAGGTACGCCCTCCCACTATCTTCATCCCTCAGAAGCCCTCCATGGAGACCTGGGGGTGGTGGAAAGTAAAGATGTGGTTTTAGCCTTTTCCAAAAGTGGAGAGTCCGCGGAGGTATTGGCACTCCTTCCGTATATAAAGCTCTTGGGTACCAAGCTCATATCCATTACCAACAACCCAAACTCCACCTTAGCAAAGCACTCGGATGTGCATATATTTTTGGGGGTTTCCAAGGAAGCTTGTCCCCTGAACTTAGCGCCAACCACCTCTACCACATCCGCCCTGGTTTTGGGGGACGCCTTGGCTATGGTGCTTTTGGAGCTCAGAGGTTTTACAGAGAAGGACTTTGCCCTCAGGCACCCCGCGGGTGCATTGGGTAGAAAGCTAAAGCTTGTTAAAGAGCTCTGCCATACGGGAGAGGAGGTACCCATCGTTAAAGAAACAGATTCAATGAAAGAGGTGATTGTGGAGATCACCAGCAAGGGCTTTGGGGCGGTGGCGGTGGTAAATGATGAGGGAAGGCTTGTGGGTATAATTACCGACGGGGACCTAAGAAGGTTCATAAACCGGGGTGGGGACCTAAACAACAGCTTGGCTAAAGATGCCATGACCACAAATCCCAAAACCGCCAGGATGGAGGAGTTAGCAGCGGAAGCCCTGAGGAGAATGGAGGACCACAAGATAACCGTCCTCATTGTGGTGGATGAGGAGAGAAGACCTATTGGCATAATACATATGCACGATATACTCCGTGCGGGGGTGATATACTAAGAGTTATGTTTGACCTTCTTGTAAAAGATGCCTTTGTGGTCTCCCTTGGAAAAAAGCTGAACGTGGGTGTAAAGGATGGGAAGATCGCCTACCTTGGGGAGGAGGAAAAGCCAGCCAAAGAGGTCCTAAGGGCAGAGGGAAAGCTCCTTTTCCCATCCTTTGCGAACATGCACACCCATCTACCCATGACCCTTTTGAGGGGGCTTGGTGCAGACCTACCACTCATGGATTGGCTACAGAAGGTTATATGGAAGTTGGAGGGGGAGTTTGTCTCTCCGGAGTTTGTTAAAGATGGCACCCTTATAGCCCTGGCGGAGGGCATAAGAAGCGGAACAACCCTATTTATGGACATGTATTTTTTTGAAGAGGTGGTGGGGGAAGTGGCAAAGGAGGTAGGAGTTAGAGTTGGTCTTGGCTTTGGCATCCTTGACTTTCCTACCAAAGTGGCAAAAACGCCGGAGGAATACATAAAGAGGGTAAGAGAGTTTGTGAAGGCTTTCAAGGGAGAAGAGCTTGTCTTTCCCGTTCTTTGCCCCCACGCACCCTACACCTGCGGACCTTCCACACTGATAAAAGTTTATGAAACCGCAAGGGAGGAGGATGTTTATATTCACACTCACTTGGCGGAAACTCAAGAAGAGGTGGAGAGGATAAAAGAAACTTACGGAAATACACCTGTTATGCACTTGGAAAGGTTGGGCATTTTGGACCAAAGATGGCTCTGTGCACACGTGGTATGGACCACAGAAGAGGAAAGGGAAATACTCAAAGAAAGGGAAGTTAAAGTGCTACACTGTCCAGAGAGCAACCTAAAACTCGCCTCGGGTATAGCACCTATTTGGGATTATGTTAAAAGGGACATTCATGTGTGCCTTGGCACCGACGGTCCCGCTTCCAACGATAACCTAAACATGCACGAGGAAATGTCCTTGATGGCTAAACTGCAAAAAGGCGTAAGCCTTGATGCAAAGGCTATGAACGCACGGACAGCCTTAAAGATTGCCACTGAAAACGGCTTTCGTGCGGTTGGCATAAACGGGGGAAAGATAGAAGAAGGTTACGACGCAGACTTTATACTGGTTAATGCGGATGCACCACACTGGCAACCTCTTTATGAGCCCATCTCCCAGTGGGTGTACAGTGCCAATGTGGAGGATATTGACACGGTGGTATGCAAGGGAAA
>WYEK01000063.1 GCA_009903855.1 Thermocrinis sp. | reverse complement strand
GTAGATGTTGGTTTAGGAAAGGTGGTAGGCACCAACAAAGAGAGCATAGTAAAGGAGTTTGAAAGCATTTACAGAAATTTGGAATATTACAAAAAGCTAACCTTTGAAAATCCTTATGGAGATGGAAAGGCAAGCGAGAGGATAAAGAAATTCCTTCTATGTGATGAAGCGAAAAGCCTTATTTTAAACTATGAAAGAAATTACAAGGGGGATTTGCATGAGTGTGCTGAGGCTAATTCCATTGGTGGTGCTTACTGGTCTTAGTGCTTATGCCTATGATTTTAGGCTTGAATTGGGTGGAAATTATGAATACCTTAGCCCAAATGCTACCTACGGTAGCTGGAAAAGTGGCTTCCTAAGACTTTACCACAAACCTTCCCAAGGTTTTACCTACTTTTTGGAGGGCGGGGTTTTTAGCAGAGAGCGTGAAGGCGATGCGGTGCTTGGTGTTCTGGGTGCTTATAAGGATTGGAGCCCATGGCTTTATACATACACTAGTTTCTCTGCCGGAAGCAACAGCACCTACCTTCCCAAGTATAGGTTAGACCAAGAGTTCAACTTTAAGGTGGGAGAAAAGAGGAATATAGTTCCTTCCATAGGCTTTACATATGCAAAATACCACGATGTTCACAAGGATTACGTAATTTATCCCGGAATATCTTACTATGGAGAAGGCTTTGTGATAACTTACAAACACTTCATAAACAGAAGCGACCCGGGTAGTGTAAATTCTTCTTCCGACCTTGTAAGTATAGGCATAGGACAAGAAGGGAAAAGTTGGACATATCTGGACATCTCTTACGGCAAACAGGCATACCTTGCTACCTACTTGGCAAACCCACAGGAAGTTAGACAAAAAGCCCTATACATATCTCTTTCTCACAGGCACTGGATAAAGAAAGATTTAGGTTTATTCGGAGGTTTAAGCTACTTAAAATTAAAAGGTGGGTATGAAAAGTATGGCGTCAAGGCAGGCATATTCAAAGATTTTTGAGGTAGAGAAACCAGTAGTTGGTTATGCACGTTTTGGCAGAGTTTTAAGGTTCAATAAGTATCTTTTTATGCTTCAGCTTATATTCTTAGTGGTCGTATTTGAGTTTTTAGTAATTTTCTTTCTTGAGGATTACTTTAGGGTTTTATCTCACATTACGAGAAGAATTTTAGAAGATAGCTATACTGGAAGCTATAAGTTTTTAAGCTTTAAGCTTGAGTATTCCATACCACAGGGCAGACTACCTACCTTGCAAGAATCTTTTATTTACCTCCTTGTAAGTTCTTTATCCTTACTATTTCTACTAAGCAAATTTAACCGACTGTCCAAGTATATTTCCGCATGGCTTATATACATAGTATTTGTGTATTTTGTGTCGTCTTTCTATTTTGTGTTTTTTCTAGGTAGTTTTCCCTACACAGAAAGAGATTTTGCTGTGCTCTATATCCTTCAGCAAACTGGAGTTTTCCTATTTATACCTATTCTGCTTGCTTTTTCTTTGTCCATATTCACTTTTAGCTGGTTAAATCCTCTGTTAAACGCAATTACTATAGCCCTCAGTCTTACGTATTCTTCAGTTTTTGGTGGTCTCAGGTATATAGTATTTGCTTATACCCTAAAGAATTTTTCCTACATACACATGCCCGCTATGTTTTTTATTTTTGGTCCACTCCTTGACTTTATATACATAGTCTCCTTTTATTCCCTTTGTCTTTACATGACCATAAAACTTTTTCAAAGAAGGCAGGAGGGTTTTTACCAATGGGGCTTCTAATATTCCTTCTAAAAGCATACATTGTGTTTTTAATATTAGTTCTCCTACTTTACACCATAAGGCACTATACTTTCACCTTAAACAGGGCTTTGGGCAAACAAAGGCTTTACTATCAGGACGTGTTGGACGAAGACCTACCCACGGTATCCGTCTTAGTTCCCATGCATAACGAGGAAAAGGTAGCCAGACATATATTGGACCTTCTCGTTGCATCAGATTACCCAAAGGAAAAGTTAGAGATCATACCAATAAACGATCATTCAACAGATAGAACCAAGGAGATTCTTGAAGAGTATGCTCAAAAATATCCTTTTATCAGACCTTTGCACAGGTATGGAGATTTACCAAGGGGCAAACAAAACGGTTTAAACGACGCCCTAAAAATAGCAAAGGGGGAGGTCATAATAGTTTATGATGCAGATTATTTGCCGCCCAAAGGACAGATTAGAATTTTAGCTGTGGCTTTTAAAGATCCTCAGGTGGGCGCAGTTATGGGAAGGGTTGTGCCCATAAACGCCGAGAAGAACTTGCTTACAAGACTCCTTGATATAGAAAGGGCGGGTGGTTATCAAGTAGACCAACAGGCAAGGTATAATCTAAACTTAATTCCTCAATATGGAGGCACTGTGGGTGGTTTTAGAAAGGATTTGGTGATGAAATTAGGAGGATTTGACGCGAGAATTCTGGCTGAGGATACAGAATTAACCTATAAACTTTATCTGAACGGCTACAAGGTTGCTTACGCCAATATTGCAGAGTGTTATGAGGAAGCGCCAGAAAGTTGGAATGTAAGAGCCCGGCAGTTAAGAAGATGGTCAAGGGGACACAATCAGGTGATGTTTAAGTATTTTATCCCTACTATCCTTTCCAAGAAGCTTAATTTTTGGCAAAAAGTAGATGGCTTGCTACTTCTTGCTATATATATGCAAACTTTTTTGATCTTTCTAGGTCTGCTTGATTCTCTTCTACTCTTTTTCTTAGGAGAGATGGAAATTACAAGTTCTTATCTTTTTTTACTTTTTATGTTTGCACATAACTCCTTTGGAAACTTTGCTCCCTTCTTTGAGATAGGCACTGCGTTGGTGCTTGATGGTGCAAAGCAAAAGGTTTTTCTTTTGCCCTTGATGTTTTTCGAGTTCATCTTTAACATTATATACGCATCTTTGGGACTCTTTGATGCACTAATAGACCTGATTACTAAAAGAACTATAATTTGGCAAAAAACTGAGAGGTTCAGAAATGCCTGAAGTCGTTTTACTGGTAGCCTTATTTTCTATCCTTTTATTTTTACCATTCGTTCCTCCTCTTATTGAACTTTTTCTAAAAAGAGATGCAAAGCCTATACCTATAGACCCTGAGCGTAAGAAAGAACCAGATTACTTTGGAAAAAGTTTTATAAATCTTCTTGCCACTGCCCTAAAGGATTTAAAAATCCAAGAAGTAGAAAAGCCCAAT
>WYEK01000137.1 GCA_009903855.1 Thermocrinis sp. | reverse complement strand
ACTATTGCCCTTGCCACGGGATGGGTGATCCTCTGCTCAAGGGATGCACCATAAAGCAGAACCTCCTCCTCCGAGATGGACAGACCCACCACATCCATTATGCGAGGGTGCCCCACTGTCAAGGTGCCTGTCTTGTCCATTACAAAGGTGTCCGCTTTTGCCAAAAGTTCCAGCTTGCTTCCACTTTTTACCAAAATACCTCTCTCAGCCAGTTGGGATATGGCACTGAGAACACCCACAGGAGTAGAAAGATGCACACCCGTGTGATAATCCACTATTAGCACAGAAGATAGCCTTTGAAGGTCTCTTGTAATGGCATAAGCGGAAAGCCCCACTGCCATAGTGGGAAGGACGAATCTGTTGGCAAACTCTTCTGCCTTCTTTTGGATGCTCAGGGGCTCCCTTATATTTTGCTCTATGATCTTTACTATGCCCGCAATCACCGTGTCTTCTCCTACCGCCTGAACCTTTATGTAGAGCTTTCCATCCTCCACAAAGGTACCCGCATAGACCTTATCCCCTGCCTTTTTTAAAACAGGATTTGACTCGCCCGTTAGCGATGCCTGATTTACTAAAGCTTCTCCCTCTATAACCTCTCCGTCTGCGGTGATCTTCTCCCCCGCATAGACTACTATGACATCTCCCACCTTTAGCTCTTCAGCTCTCACCTTCTTTGCCTGTCCATCTGCAACCACCAGCCAAGCGTAGTCCTTTTTATACTCCATTAGGGCTTCTATGCTACTGTATGCCTTCTTTTCTATCTTCTCCTCCAAATAGTCCCCAAGGGACAAAAGCCAAGCCATAAGCTGGGCGGAGAAGGGGCTACCCGAAAGGGAGGTGAGAACTACGGCGGACGCATCAAGAGTATGAACATCTATCTTCTTTCTTTTCAGAGAGTTAAAGGCTTTTCTAAAGACGGGCAAGCTGGAGAAGAGGGCAAGACCTCTCAGAAGAGGGTTTGGTAAGGGCAGAAAATTTAGCATTAGCCCAAGACTTGCCACTCCAAACCAAAAGCTATCGCCTCCATCCTTTTCTGGGCTAACCCTAACCTTTTCTTTGCTGAGGTCTTCTAAAAAGAGTTCAGGTGTGGAGGTTTGAAGGTAGTTTATGAAGCCTATCAGGTCAAACTCAGATGGCTCGTAGCGTATGGTTATACTCCCCGAAGATTTGCTGTAGGATACCTCCTTTACCCCTCCGAACTTCTCAAAGAAGGCTCCTATGACCTCCTCCGGGTGGTGGAGAAGGCTAAAAAGGGGCGAGGAGATTTTGAGGCTACCCGCCCTGAGCCTTTTGATCTGGTAAGGTATGGGCATCAGCCTTCCTCTTTCTTCTCTTGGAGTTTGCTCTCCAAAGCTTTGATTAAAGCTTCTATTTCCTTTTGAGCTTCTTCTAACTTTTTGTGCTCTTGCATTCTGCTTAGCATATAGGCACCAAGAATGCCAAGTCCAAAACCCAAGGCAAAGCTAAAGGGTCCGGAACAGAAAGTCCTGCTTAGGATCTAGCTAAAGTTCATCTCTCAACCTCCTTACAGGTTTTGTTTTATTCGTTGCAAAGCTTCCTGCTGTTTTTGGAGAATCTCAAGCTTTCTTTCAATCTCTAACTTATAAAGGTGTTTTGCCTCTGCCACCACATCCTCCCAGAACTCCTTGTTCTCGTCCATGTTGGCCGACAGCCACTCCTTGAAGGCTATAACCTCCTTGGTGGCAGAAACCAACAGAGGTCTTGAGTCCTTTAAGAGCCTGTTTAGTACCACAAGACCCACAAATGCACCCACGCCATAAAGGAGCATGTTGGTGCTTAGGCATCCTCCTATGGTGGATGGAATGTTAAAGTTCAGCATCTTTTACCTCCCAAAGGTAGTTTTGAGGGTAGGGATAATAAATATACTGCATACAGAAAAACTTAACAACCCTACCGCAAAACCAAAGGTAAAAATAGAAAAGGCAAGCTTGAGGGCAATGCAAATCTTCAATCGTCAGACTTTCCCTTCTCTCTAAGTTCTTACGTAGGCTTTCTAAAAGGGCTTGGTCCTCCACTTTGAGTTTTAAAGTCTTGTAGCCTTCCTTTTCTATTGTTATGCCTTTTAACCCCTCCACCCTACTTTTAAAGAGAATTTTCCCTTCCACGCTGTCAAAGTACAGGCTCAACGTGTTGCCATAAGTGGCTACGTGATTTACCATGGACAAAATTATAAAGGAAAATATTAAGAAATTGCTAAGAAGAAAGGGAGGATTTGAGGACGTCGAATTTTTAGCTCAAGGACGCGTACATGACAAAATAAAAATATTAGTGTCTATGAAGGTGCTGGGCTGGGAAAAAGAGTATGGCAATCAGACTGAACAATGTAAGCAAAAGATATACCACCGGAAGGGTGGAGGAAACTAAGAATACTGAAAGACGCCTGTCCTTTCCAATAAACTCTGTTCTTCTCCAGAGTATATGCATGCTCCAGAACCCTGCTACGAACGGGAAAATCCTAAGAATATGTATCCAATGGTCTCCTCTCCTTACTAAAGGCCCCGCATGTATGCCAAGCCCAAAAGCCTGAGAAAAGCCATTTACTATGTTGTGGTAATACTCTATAAAGAAGAACTCAAGCACATGGGAAAGGCCTTCCACTATCATTAAAGGTGCGAAGGCGTGCCCAAGGGTGAGAAGGACTTCTCTAAAGCTTTTGTTTGTTATCTTGGCTATTAGAGTGAAAGGTGCAGTTCCTCATAGACTTTCTTTCCTTAAACTTTGAAGGGTTTAGCTCGTAGGGGCACACCAAAGCACAGTCGGGCTTCTTACGGCTTTTACACTCTTTGCACTGAGGAGGATAGTACTTTCCCAAAGAAGCGGGAGGCTTTTTTTAGGATAAGAGTAGCAAAAAGGACCAAAATTTTTTATGACATTCCTTTGAGTGGATTTTATTCTTTTGATTTTAAGAAGGCAAGCTTATAAAAGTTGTAGAATATGCTTATGAACTTAAAGGACTTTGACTACTACCTTCCGCCAGAACTAATTGCCAAGTATCCAGCAGTTCCACGCCACAGTGCAAGGCTTATGGTTCTGAACAGAAAAGACAAAAGCATAAAGCACGACATTTTTTGGAACCTTCCCCAATACTTGGAGGAAGGAGACCTTTTGGTCTTTAACAACTCAAAGGTTTTGCCCGCAAGACTTTACGGCAGAAAACCTACCGGTGGCAAGGTAGAGGTCTTGCTAACAGATTACATAGACA
>WYEK01000002.1 GCA_009903855.1 Thermocrinis sp. | reverse complement strand
TCTTTATAAGCGTCTCCATCTTATTGATTTGCTGGAGAAGTTTTTGTAGAACAACCTTCAATTCCTCTCCACTGTAAAAGCCTTCGCTTATAAGTTCAATCTGCCCTTTTATGTATGCTAAGGGTGTGTTTAGGGCATGGGTTATATCCCTCATAAAATTTATTTGCCAAGTTATAACCTCCTTTAATCTATCTACCATATCTTTGTAAGCTTTTTGCAACTGTCCGAGCTCGTCCTCTGTTTTTGCTTCTGCCACCTCCACCCCCAAAGGACCCTCCTTGGAGATTCTTTGGGATATAGAAGTAAGATAGCTCAGAGGTTCAAGAAATCTTTTTATAATGGGCGGGACCAAAATTAGGATGAATATTGACACTACAGACGCGGTAAGTACTACAAACCTTATAAGTTCGTCCTGAACTTTCTGTATAGACTTTAGCCTAAAAAGTAGAATAACCGTGTACTTTTCTCCTACTTTTTTTGTTAAAAAGGCATAGTTTTCATAGACCCCTCTCTTTTCCTTTAGGAAGACATCAGGCTTTGGCAAATTCACCACTTCCTCCCTAAAGGGTGGAACAAAGCTTATAAGCTTTCCTTTACTATCTACCACTAAAGCACCTATATCCTCGCTGGCTAAATCCTCTGCTAAAGAGCTTATTCTTTTATCAATGTCTTTATAGGCCTCTAAGTAAAACTCCACAATCGGGTTCGCGTATCTTTCCATGTATCCATAGGCGTAGCTTATAAGAACATGCCTGATGGCTACGAGGGAAACCAGTGTAAAAAGGGCGATACTTAAAAGATAAAGGGATACAAAAAATAGTGAGAGCTTTTTGTTAAGAGACATTCTCTACGTTTAGCTTATAGCCGTATCCCCTTACGGTTTGTATCAACTTTGCCGGTCTGTCTCCAAGCTTACTTCTAAGGTTCTTTATATACACATCCACTATGTTTGAGCCCTCTTCGTGAGAATATCCCCAAACCTTTCTGTATATCTCTTCCCTACTGACTACCCTTCCTGCTTCTTGGGAAAGTAACTTCAACAGTTCAAACTCTCTCTTCGTTAGGTCTATCTTATTACCTTTGTATATGACTTCGTGGGACGCCAGATTTATAATGAGCTCTCCCACCCTTATTATGTCTTCTGTTCTTTTGTACCTTCTCATAACCGCTTGGATCCTTGCAAGCAACTCTTTAAAGGAGAAGGGTTTTGTGATGTAATCATCTGCTCCCGCTTGGAGGGCTTCCACTTTATCTTCTATCTGCCCTCGGGCGGTGATCACCAAAATGGGTATGTCTTTGCTTTCCCTTACCTTTTTACATATTTTTATACCATCAAACCTCGGTAACATCAAGTCAAGAAGTAAAAGGTCGTAGTCCTTTTCTGAGAGATTTTTTAAAGCCAGAAAACCATCTTGCACCCAATCTACCTCGTAGCCCTCCACACTTAAAGCCTTTTTTATCATATCTCCTAACTCTTTATCGTCCTCAACTAATAGCACCTTCATTCCAGAACTCCATATATTCCTCTACTTCTAAAACTTTAAAGATGTCCCTGTAAGGATGAAGAGAGTTTTCTAATTCCTCCTCCAGCTTCTTCTTACCAAGTATTTTGTATCCTACATCCAACAGGAAAGAAAGAAAGCTCAGAATCTCTTCCTTTCTGCCCCTTGGATCTACTCTAAAGTATATACTACCCTCTATCATTTTAAAAAGGTCAGAGGAAGAAAGATAGTGAAGTATGCTTTGCACCAGTTGATCGCTATGTCTAAGAATAACTCCATAGACTACGTTTATAAAAAGAAGGTGCATAACCTCCAAGAAATTTTCCATGGGTTCAAAGGGAATAAGATCCACTAAAAAACCATCCCTGTATGGGTCTGCATTGCATGTTTTTAACTTTTCTCCCTCCAAAAAGGAAGCCAATAAGACACCATTGTCGTAAGCAAAATACATACGCTCGTTCGCTTTCTGAAGCGTAAGCAATCCAGTAAATCCGCTCTTTATAATTCCTATAAAAGTCTTACCTAGCTCTATAAAACTGTCCGGAAGGCCGGATATGAGCTTTTTGTTTGAATGCTTTAGAATAAACTTATTGAAAATTTCCTCAGGCATACTTACCACATCCATAGCTAGGTCCGCCCGAGGTGTTAGGAGAAGATCAAAAAAGTCAAAGTTGTATGGATAGAGGGCTACCGCTTTACCCTTTTGAATGTAAAGTTCATAGTTGTTGTAGTTATCATATATGTTTATAAAACCTGTGAATTTGCTCATTATTAAGCTTTCGAGCACGGAGAATATATTTACATTTTTTATACTTACATCCTTTAATATGTAATCTACCTCATAGATCTTTTTGCCCGCCTCTGGCGTAGAAAACTGCCCTATATCTAAGAAGCCAGCACGAAGAAGTTCTTGAAGCTTCCTTGTTTCTGATGTTAAGGTTTCATTGGAGGTAAGAATAACAGAAACAAAGGTTCTACCTTCGTAATTTTGCATATTTTCAAAAGGCTTTAGCACCCTAATCGTGGCATATGGTGTTATTATCAAATTGAGAAGGGATTTGAACTCTTGATAGGCAAGCTGAAGCTGTAAAATAAGTTCTTCTGCAGATATGGGTTCTTCCAACTTAAAGTGGTACTCTATCTCTGGAGAATTTTTAAAGGAAAATAGGGCACTTGGATTGTCAAGTATGTCAAACAGGCTGTATAATAAGAGGGACTTTTTATTTATTTCTTCAGCTTTTAACCCTTCAGTTTCAGTATAAAAGCTTTTGATAAGGCCATTTTCAACGTAAAGCTCTATTGACCTACCTTCTAGGTATATTTCAAGCACTCCCTGTTTGTTGAATAAATAGCTGTTTATAAGATCTACAAAATCCTGTTGAGAACTCAGATATCCGGATATCATCCTATCACACGCTCCAACTTTGATAGTAAGAGCCCTTCAAGCAAGCTAAAAGTTTCTAAAACTCCCTCTCCCTTTATTGCAATTGCGCGGACGGATGGTAGCCTATCTTTGTTTATTTTATCCTCCAACACTTCAAAAGGTAAGGCATTTGGCAGATCCATTTTGTTGTATTGTATAACCACCGGCACCTCTTCGTATCTTTTGCCTATCTTAGGAAGGTCTTCCTTGAGTAAATTGAAAAACTCTACGTTTTCGCCCAACCTATGTTCCTGAGCATCCGCCACAAACACAACACCATCCACCCCCTGTAGAACGGTAACCCTTATGTCC
>WYEK01000003.1 GCA_009903855.1 Thermocrinis sp. | reverse complement strand
CCTCCTCTACTCTGTTTCTCATTTCCTCTTCTGTTTCAAAAGTAAGCAAGCTATCAAAGTTCCTTTTGAGTAATTCCTTCAACCCTTTTTTCCAAGACCTCTTTTCAAAAAAGCTATCTCCCAAGGATCGGATGAACTCTTTGACCTCTGGCTTTAGGCTTCCTGCCCTTATGGCTAAGGAACCCTTCATAGGAAAGATGGGATAACCTTTTCTTAAATCACCTTTGTATGCGTGCAAAAGAGACCAGTGTCCATCTCCATCGTAGAAGTCTATAACTTCGTCCCTTTCAAAGGCTTTTAGGTGCCAATGGGAATGCCAGCCAAAGGAAAAAACATCCTTCATGCTCTTTATTTCCTCCAAGGTCAAAAAGTCTGTGCTTCTGCCCTGCTTTACAAACTCTGCGTTTGCATCTTTCATGCTCTTTGGTTTATAAAGCTCTTCCCAAGACACTTTCCCTTCCCAGTAATCAAGGAGAGTAGGTCTCTTTTTGTCCTCCAATAGCACCCGAGAGGTTGCTAAAAAGAGGGTTGCTTTTACTTTGTGTTTTTTCAGGATAGGATAGGCGTAGATGTAGTTGTCCGCATAGCCATCGTCAAAGGTTATTGCCACTGCGTTCTTTTGGCATTTCCCGTTTATCACGCAATCCAAAACCTCATCCAAAGAGACTATTTTGTATGTGCTCTTTAGTATTTTTATTTGCAAATCAAAGGTTCTCCACCAAAGGTCAAAGCCGGGATTTTTTATAACCTTGTGATACAAAAGCACTAACATGTGGTTATTTTATTCCCAAGAGTTTTTGGAAGAGGCTTATATACTCTTGGCAGGTTTTTTCGGGAGTAAAGTTCATGGCGGTTTCCCTTGCCCTTTTGCCTATTTGGTGGTATTCCTCCGGAGATAGCTTTAACACCATTTCCATTTTTTGCTTCAAGGCGTTAAAGTCTCCCACATCCACACTAAAGCCGTTGAAACCATCCTTCAGAAAATCCTCCACTCCGCCCGCCTTGGTGGCTATAACAACCTTCTCGCAAGCCATAGCTTGCAAAAGTGCGTTGGGCAGTCCCTCAAGGTAAGAGGACATAACATAGTAATCTCCTGCGTTGATATAATCCTCCGGGTTTTCTCTAAAGCCTACGCCTATTACCCTTTCCTCCACCGAGTAGGCTTTTGCCAGCTTATTTCCCTCCGTGTCTGTGAGCGAACCCACCAAAAGTAGATAACAGTTAGAACAGTTCAGCTCGGAGAAAGTTTTGATGAGCATGTCTTGTCCTTTCACTGGAGGGTTCCAATTGGCAACATTTACAAAGACCTTGGCATCTGCGGGAATGTTCAACTGCCTTCTTATGCTTAAGCCCTTTTCCCAGTTCGGATAAAACCTCTCTAGGTCTATGGCACTTGGGATAACATAGAGTTTATGCTCTGGAAAGCCTGCGGATGCAAGGTTTTTTACAACCGCCTTGGAAACACCTACCACCGCATCTGCGTAAGCATACTTTAGCTTTAGGGATAAAAGGTTTGGCACTCTTGCACTTCTTTTCACCACCACAAGCTTTGGCTTGTTTTTTAAAAAGGGATAGACAAGCCTAACATAGTCGTAAGCATGGGGGGAGTTTGCTATAACCACATGGTAGTTGTTTTCCTTTATGATCCTGTATAACCTTAGGTAGTTGGCAAGGTTCAGCCGGTTAAATTTGGTGTGGTTTTCAAAAAACCGAAAGACTACTCCATAGGGGGAGAGTTTTTCTACCATCTCCTTGTTTTGGTAGGCAAGGGCAAGCTCCACATCCACTCCCCGCTTTTTTAGCTCCCTTGCAAGGAGATAAACCTGCTCCTTTGTTCCACTCCAGCCAAAGCCATCCACCACCGATAGAACTCTTAGCACTTAATATATTGTATTTGGGAAATGTGGTTTCTGCTTTTAGTAGTTTTTCTGTCGGGCTGTGCGGTGGTTATAAAGGACAGGAAGCCCATTCCTCAAAGGAATAGTGAACGGGCAACTGGTCCTCTCAGGGCATACTGTCCATCCAAGGTTGAGACGGTGGGCTTTTACTGCACGGGCAACAGGGCATACAGCAACCTCGTTCAAGCGGGCAGTCGGGTTAGGGTTTACAGCCAAAGCACTGGAAAAGGCATAACCATAGCCATCTTTAGGAGGGATGGCATCAACGGTGTATGCGTGCCAGAGAGGTTTGAGTCCCTCTTGGGAAGGGCACCCTTTAGGGCGGTTTTGGAGGTGGAAAGATGCGGGCTGGACGGAAATACGGTATGCCCTTCCGTGATCAGAGGTATGGCAAGCTGGTATGGAGAGCCTTATCATGGAAGGGAGAGCTCTTACGGAATAGTCTTTGACAAAGAGGGGATGTATGCAGCGCACAGGGAGCTTCCCCTTGGCACCCTTCTAAGGGTAAGGAACTTAAAAAACGGCAGAGAGGTAGAGGTAAAGGTAATAGACCGGGGACCCTTCAAGGAGGGCAGGGTGCTGGACCTCTCGGAGGGTGCGGCGAGGAGGTTGGGGATGATGGGGGATGGAGAGGTGCCCGTGGAGGCGGTGGTCCTTCGCTGTGGAGATTAGGCGCTCTCTATTATGTTCTTTAAGATTTCTCTCTCCAAGGGGGAGCTGACCTTTGGCAGGATGGTTTCTATTACAACCCTTTGGGCGGAGTTGTACCTTTCTAACCTTCTGGCACATCGGATGGTATCCCTGATGGAAAACACGAACTCCACAGGCTCTTCGGACCTTTGGCTTTGGTAATCCCTGTATGCCTTCCTTATGCGGTTGGCGATCTTGAGTAGGTCAAAGAGAAGGTATATGTGCCTTTCCCTCGTTGGGTTTATCAACCTTTTTGCCTGTGGAGTTTCCACCTGATTTATCAGGGCATACCAAAGATAAACAAACTCTTCATTGGAAAGTTCAGAAAGCGAAGAAACATAGTCTTTTAAGATCAGTGCTTCGTCGGGATGGAAAAAGCCCCTGCTGTCCTCAAAGGGTGGATAGTCCACAAACATCACATCCGCACGGGACTTTATATCCTGCGGAAGTTCAGAGACGCCCAGATAGTGCTGTGGGTTCATACCCCCCACCAGGATCACATCGCTCCGCGCCCTTATGACCTCTCCCGTAGGCATTACCAAATACCTTCTGTAGTCAAAGAGGGGGTTAAAGAGCTTTACCAAGGCGGGCGGGAGGGTGTTGATCTCGTCCAAGTATATGACCGCACCGGGGGTCTGCAGGGCTTTGATAAGGTCTGAGAAAACGCGCTTTGTTCCCTTTTTGGGGT
>WYEK01000084.1 GCA_009903855.1 Thermocrinis sp. | reverse complement strand
GCGGGCTTTCCGCCCTCTGCCATTTCTGTGCTACCGGGCTTTGGAGAGGTAGGCAGGGTGATAACCACCCATCCGGATGTAAGGGTTGTTTCCTTTACGGGTAGCAGAAAGGTTGGTGAAATAATAGCCAGACAATGCGGAATAAAAAAGCTTGTCCTTGAGCTTGGCTCCAATTCCGCCATAGTTTTGCACAAGGATGGAGACCTCCAAAAGGCTGTCCAGAAAACCATTCTCGGTGGATACGCCATAGCGGGGCAGGTTTGCATCTCCGTTCAAAGGGTCTTTGTCCATGAGGACCTGTTTGAAGAGTTTCTGCAAAGGCTCTCCTCCGAGGTGGAAAAGCTCCAGGTGGGAGACCCAATGGACGAGAAAACCGATGTGGGTCCCATGATCTCCACCGCGGAAGTGGAAAGGGTTCAAGGCTGGATAGACGAGGCGTTGCAGATGGGCTCAAAGCTTATAACTGGTGGTGTTTCTTGTGGTGATAGGATTTCTAGTGTTCTGACACCTACGGTGGTTAGCCTTGTTCCACCAAACGCCAAGCTTTTTAGAGAGGAAGCCTTTGCACCGGTGGTGGTGGTCAATCCTTACAGGGATGTGGAGGAAGCCATCAACTTGGTCAATGACTCTGATTACGGCTTGCAGGTGGGTGTTTTTACTCAAAGTATAGACACCGCTTGGGCTTTTATAAGGGGCATAAAGGCGGGCGGAGTGCTCATAAACGAAGGTCCCAACTTCCGGGCAGACCATATGCCCTACGGTGGTGTTAAGTTCTCGGGTGTAGGAAGGGAAGGTCCAAAATACGCCATAGAGGACTATACGGAAATAAAAATGGTTATATTTAACATCCATGGGTGAAGTTTCTGTATTTATAGCCTTTACTGCGGGCATCTTGTCTTTTTTGTCTCCCTGCGTTTTGCCTATTGTCCCGGGTTATCTTTCTTACCTTTCTGGCGTGGCAGGTGCGCAGGCACAACCCAAGGGCTTTAACTTTAAAGTATTTCTTGCTTCTATCCTTTTTGTTCTTGGTTTTTCCTTGGTCTTTACACTCCTTGGAGCGTCCGCCACCACTGTGGGACAGTTCCTTAGAAGCTACCAGGACATCATAGCAAAGGTGGGTGGCGGTGTGGTAGTTTTCTTTGGTCTTCACTTTGCGGGAGCCTTTTTGAGACCGAACTTTTTAAGGGAAATTCTCGGCTTTTCTGCCTTTTTGGTAGCACTTTACCTTTTTTCTGCCATAAGCCAAAAACTGCTCTTTGACCTGCTTGGCATAGTACTGATAGTTTTATTTTTGTATGCCTTTGGTGTTCACGAAAAGCTATACGCCCAAAAAAGGCTTGAAGTGAAAGCGGGAGGGGTTCCCATCTTTGGTGCCTTTTTGGTGGGCACATTCTTTGCCTTTGGTTGGTCTCCTTGCATTGGACCAGTCCTTGGAAGCATTCTACTTTATGCATCCCAACAGGAGACTGCCATGCAGGGTGCCATACTCTTGTTTGCCTACTCCATGGGCTTGGGTATTCCCTTTGTGGTGGCGGGAGGTTTACTTTCCTTGTTTTTGGGGTTTGTGAGGAGCTTTGGAAGGTTCTTTGGTGTGGTGGAGCTTGTAGGTGGCTTAGCCTTGATAGTTCTGGGTGTGCTTTTGACCACTGGGTATCTTTCAATGCTTGCAAACCTCGGTTTTTAGATGCTAAAATTCTTTAAATGGCAGTCTACAAGATAGCGGTTTTAAAGGGAGATGGAATAGGTCCAGAGATTGTAAATTCAGCCCTCAGGGTTCTGAAAAGGTTGGAAGAGCTCTCCGGTGTTAGCTTTGAGTTTGAGGAGGGCTTGATCGGTGGCATAGCCATAGACCAAAAGGGTGAGCCATTACCCCAGGAGACCTTGGAACTTTGCCTGAGGGCAGACGCAGTCCTTTTGGGTGCGGTGGGTGGACCCAAGTGGGATAACCTGCCCACATCCAAAAGACCCGAGAAGGGACTTTTGCAAATAAGAAAGGCTTTGGACCTTTATGCAAACCTCAGACCAGCCAAGGTTTATGAACCGCTCATCTCCGCATCACCGTTGAAAGAAGAGGTAGCCAGAGGCACAGACTTTATAGTCATAAGGGAACTAACGGGAGATGTATATTACGGAGAGCCAAGGGGCATCTTTATTGAGAACGGAAAGAGGGTGGGAATAAACACCATGAAATATACAGAAGACGAAATAAGAAGGGTAGTTAAGAAGGCTTTTGAGGTTGCCCTCAAAAGAAGGAAAAAGCTAACCAGTGTGGATAAATCCAACGTGCTTGAGGTTAGCGGTCTCTGGAGGGATATTGTGGAGGAGGAGAAAAAGAACTACCCGGATGTGGAGGTGGAGCACCTTTACGTGGATAACTGTGCAATGCAGATCGTCAGAAGACCATCCTCCTTTGATGTGATCGTTACGGGCAACATCTTCGGGGATATCCTCTCCGACGAGGCGGCAGTTATAACGGGCAGTTTGGGTATGCTACCTTCCGCAAGCCTTGGGGAAAAATACGCCCTTTATGAGCCAGTGCACGGCTCCGCCCCGGACATTGCGGGCAAAGGCATAGCCAACCCAATAGCAACCATCCTCTCCACCGCCATGATGCTGAGATATTCTTTTAACTTGGAAAAGCTGGCAAGCGCCATAGAAAAGGCTGTGGAGCTTACCCTACAAAAGGGCTACCGAACTCCCGACATATACTCAGAGGGTTGCATAAAGGTGGGAACTGAGCAGATAACAGATGCTATAATAAACTCACTGGAGGAGATATGGGAAGGCTTATAGTTCTTTTTCTGCTTTTTTCCGCCGTTGCCCTCTCCCAAGACTTAAAGGAAAGTTTAAAAGCCTTCTTTGAAAGGGAAGGCTATGTGCTAAAGGTAGAGGGAAACAAGATTTTGGTGGATATAAAGGACCTTAAGAAGGGAGAAGAGCTTGTGCTTTTTAGGGAGGGCAAGGAGGTTATCCATCCAATAACCAAGCAGTCTTTAGGTAAAGAGTTAGAGAAGGTTGGAAAGGCGGTGGTGGAGGAGGTAGGACAGAACTTCTCGGTGGCAAGACTGGTAGAGGGTAAGGACATCAAGGCGGGAGACAGGGCGAAGGTGGATATAAAGAGCGTATGCTTTGAAGGTTCCGAGGAAGGCTTCTTTTTGGTTAGCTCAGTCCTTCCCAAGGTGGAAAAGGGGAAAAACTGCCAGTATGTGGTAAAAGAGTTTGAAAGGGGCTATGGCGTTGAGTTTAACGGTTCTGCAGTAGCCTTCTTTGAAAAGCAAACCTTTAGTATGCCAAGGGCAAGCTTAGAGGACCTTAACTT
>WYEK01000081.1 GCA_009903855.1 Thermocrinis sp. | reverse complement strand
GCAAACACATCCCTTCCATGAAAGGTTTCGTTGACCCTCCGCAGAGTAAAGTTTTCAATCAGCCTACACTCTATAGGTTTCTTTATGTCCTCCAAGGCAAGGTCAAAGAGACCGTTCATAGGACCCACAAAAAAGTAATCCCCACAACGGACAGCTACCGCCTTCCTTTGGGAGCCAACCCCCGGGTCCACCACGCCAAGGAATATGCTACCCTTCGGAAAATACCTGTAGTGTGCCTTCAACACAAGGGCACCTTCTGTTATGTTAAAAGGCTCTATGTGGTGGGTGAGGTCTACAAACTTCAGGGAGGGATTTATGGAGAGCATTACCCCCTTTAAAACGCCCACAAAGCCGTCCCTTTCGCCAAAATCTGTTAGCAGAACTACCAAGCTCAACTGTTTATAACCTGCACCTCTTCCCCTTCTTCTATAAAGGCAGAGTGGAGCTCTCTAACCGCCAGCTCTCCGTATTTTTCCTCTATGAGGCACGAGATCTTTATCTCGGATGTGGATATAGCCATTATGTTTATGTTGTTTTTGTAGAGCACCTCAAACATCTTTGCAGCGGTGCCGTAAGAGCTTCTCATACCTATACCCACCACGGAAACCTTTGCCACATTGTCATCCCTCTCCACACCTTCTGCGCCTATCTCCTTTGCCACCCTTCTGACGATCTCCTCCGCCTTGTCTGCATCAGCCTTATTTACCGTAAAGGACAGATCCGTATAGCCCTGATGAGACACATTCTGAACGATCATATCCACCACTATGTGAGCATCCCCAAGGGCTTTAAAAAGGCTGTAGGCTATGCCCGGTCTGTCGGGCACCCTAACCACCGTAAAACGGGACTCCTTTGTGTCCAAGGTTATAGCCCTAACCTCCACCTTTTCCATGACTTCCTCCTCCGGTACTATCCATGTTCCCTCCTCTTCAGAGAAGGAGCTTCTAACATGTATTCTAACACCGTACTTCATGGCAAACTCAATACTCCTTGCCTGCATTACCTTTGCCCCAAGGGAAGCCATTTCCAACATCTCTTCGTAGGATATGTAGGGAATCTTTTTAGGTTTGGCAACAATCCTTGGGTCTGCGGTAAAGACACCGGGCACATCGGTGTATATTTCACAGTCGCAGTTTAGGGCGTACGCCAGGGCCACCGCAGAAAGGTCAGAACCACCTCTACCGAGGGTGGTGATCTCCCAATCCTCCGAGACCCCCTGAAAACCCGCCACCACCACCGTGTATCCTTCCTCAAGTAAGTTCTTAATTCTCTGAATGCCGATCTTTTTTATTCTTGCCTTGGTGTGCACCTTATCGGTGATTATGGGCACCTGCCATCCGCAAAGGCTAACTGCGGGCACCCCCAGTTTGTTTAAGGTGAGGGCAAAGAGGGCTATGGCTTGCTGTTCCCCCGTGCTTATGAGCATATCTACTTCCCTCTCCGAGGGAAAACGGTCTATTTGCTTGGCTAAGTTTATGAGCCTGTCCGTTTCGCCCGCCATGGCGGAAGAAACCACCACTACCCTGTAGCCCTCCTGTAATCTTTTTATCACCCGCTTTGCAGCGTTCTCTATTCTTTCCAAACTTCCCACCGATGTTCCGCCAAATTTCATCACCAAAGTTTTGCTCATAGGACTTTTATTTTAAATGAAGAAAGGTTATAATATTCTTCGTTAGGAGAGGTGGCCGAGAGGCCGAAGGCGGCTCCTTGCTAAGGAGTTGTAGGGTTTACAGCCCTACCGCGGGTTCGAATCCCGCCCTCTCCGTTTAATCCGTTTCAAGCTCTATCTCGCAACCTTCTTTTTCTATCACAAGCTGACAGGTTAGCCTTCTGTTCTCTTCGTATTCGCCGATCCTCCAGAGGGTTTCCTCTTCCGTGTCCGAGGGCTCCGCAAGACACTCTAAGCCCTTCTTCACAGTGCAGACGCACACACCACACTGTCCGTCGGTGCATCCAAACTCTACGCCTGCCTTTTCTATCTCATGGTGCAGTTCTCCAAACCTAACACCCGCTGGAATCTCAAAAGTCTTATTGTTAATCTTCACCTTAGCCATAGGGAAATTTTATACCCATTTTAGTAGGGCATAGATGATTACCATCAAGAAAAATGCTATAATCATTAAACATGATGGAGGAGATTTTCAAAAGCACAGAAGAGGATATGAAAAAGGCGGTTCAGTATTTCAAGAATGAAATAGCGGGCTTAAGAACAGGAAGGGCGAGCACCGCCTTGGTGGAAGAGATCAAGGTAGATTATTACGGCTCAAAGGTTCCCATAAAACAGTTGGCTTCTATCAGTGTCCCAGAGGCAAACCAAATAGTCCTGCAGGTTTGGGACAAGGGAGCGGTGGAGCTTGTGGAGAAGGCAATAATAGAAAACCTAAACCTAACACCTCAAAAGCAGGGAAACGTCCTAAGGCTAACTCTACCACCCTTAACGGAGGAGAGAAGAAGAGAATTGGTGCGCATGCTTCATAAGATGGCAGAAGAAGCAAGGGTAGCGGTCAGAAACATAAGGAGGGACGCAAAGGAGTTAATAGAGGATCAGGAGGGCGTTTCTGAGGACGAAATAAAGAGGGCTTTGGAAAGACTCCAAAAGCTAACGGACAAATACATAGAGGAAATAAACCACTTAACGGAAGCCAAAGAAAAGGAGATCCTTGGCTAAGGCTCACACATGTAAAGTCTGTAGTTGCCGTCAAACTCCCTTGCCCTCAAAAGTTCCCTGCATTCCCTTATGTCCTCTTTGCTTATGAGCATTGCCCTGTGATTGGGAACATGGTCTATCTTGGGCACGCATCTTTTCAAATAAAAGGGAATGGAGGATATCTCGGCTCCTCTGTAGAAATATACGGGTCCGTCAAAATCCTTTAGAAAGGGCAGTGCCTTAGTTTGAAACCGATTTTTTTCATAAAAATACACACCCACACTTAAACCTAGAAGGAAAACAGTGGCTATCACCAAGACTTTTTTTATGTAATCCATGGAAAGCTGATAGGCGAAGGCTATGGAGAGGGCAGGATAGGAAAAGATTATGTAGTGGTGCAGTTTGTTTTTGGCAAGGCTGAAAAAAGCAACCACAAACACAGCCCAAAGCAAGAAGGGAAGGATTTTTGGCTCCTTTTTAAAGAGCTTTGGAATGGCTGGAAGGTAGAAAATGAAGGCAATGGCGAGCACAATAAGATAGTAATAAAAAGGGTAAGGATGGATGATAGTTTGCCCTGTGTATCTCATTATGTTTTCATAAATGAAAAACTTTTGAAAGTATGCCCAGCCAAAGTTATAGAGCATAAGATAATACCAGCTTCCTCCCACCAACAG
>WYEK01000141.1 GCA_009903855.1 Thermocrinis sp. | reverse complement strand
ATGTTTCCCTTTTTGTCTATTGCTCCGGTAAACAGTGCATCCTGTGGCAGATTTTCCACATAAAGGTTCAAAACCGTGGGCAGTTGAAAGCTTGTCCCAGCAAATTCCCCATCAAAAAATATCGCAAACCCAGTCTTAAGAAATTCTTTTATAGGATTAAGATGTCTTTTTATGTTCTTTAAGTTTGTGATAACTTCCTTAAGATTTTTAACCGCCACAGCTTTTATCCGCTCTCCCTCGCCATTACTCAACACCACAGGGAACTCAAATGTTATGTGTTTCTCTTTGAAAAACTCTACTGCGGTTTCTTCGGAAACCTTAAAGACTTTTCTAAAGGTTTGGACGGAGGGAAAAACCTCTTTGTCCTTTGAGTATTTAACAAGCTCATACTGATGGGAGGGTGGAAGCTCCCAAAAGTGGCTATAAAGCTCTTCTATATGGTCATCAAGTTTGCCACTTTCTAAGAGAGTTTTAAAGTGTGCCCGTTCAATCTCCCAAAACTTCCACATGTAAATGCTCCTCCAAGTATTCGTGGGATGGTAAGTCAGGAAGGTTTTCAAGGACAACCTTTGTGCTTGCAGTTCCCTCGTAAATAACATCTTCAAAAAACTTTATCCGCACTTTTTTACCTTCATACTCCTCCGGTAGGTATATTACAACCTTCCCTTCCTCTACTACGCCAAGCCAATTTTTGCCCTTTAGTGCCTTTGTCTGTGCTGCGCGTTGATAGGCTTGTAGTTGGGATGTGTATCTTTCTATGACAGAGGGTAAAAGCTGGATCACTAATCCCTTTGTTGCTTCTTCCTGTTTTTCCCTTTGAATATGCGTGTAGAATAGGGAACTTAGTGTTATGTCTTCGTACCTTTTCCAAACGAGTTTCAAAAACTCCCGTTTTGGTTTTATTGCAGACCACGTGGGTGATCTATCTACAGCCCTTAGTACTTTTTCTATAGTTTCTTGCCTAACCACTGCAATAGGATAGCTTTCCTGTTCTAATATCTCTTTTCTTAGATAGACCACAAAGGGCAAGGGTGCAAAAATTCTGTTCTTTATGTGCAACCTTAAAGAACATGTGGTAAGGCTAACCCACACAGTCAGAGGGACTGCATGAACAAGTCCCTCGTCTTCAATGTGATAAATAAGAACATACTCGTTAGGCATCCAAAAGAGTACTCTAACCTGACCTATCTCAACGGGTTGTCTTTTATCTTCCTTGACCTTTAACCTCTCCTCTCCTAAGCTCTCTTTGTACAATTTCAGAGACATTTTCAGTTCTTCAATATTCCTCATATTCAACCACCTCGTAGTTTATATATAACCCTGCCTTTGGCAAATTTCTGACAGGAACCTTTCAATAAAGTATTTCACCGCATCTGCCGAAGGCTCGTATGGCAAATGGTCCTTTAGCTTTCTTTTGAACCTTTCCCAACGCTTATACAGGTTTGCCTCCGAAATACCTTTGGGCTTGTTACAGTTTTTTTGAACTTCCTTACAAAGGTAATAGCAAACCACAGGATAGTCCTTTTCGTCCATTAGATCCAGCATAACCTCATAAAACTCTGGACCTTCCGCCTTTTCCTCTACCCTATCCTCGTAGGCAAAAATTTTAGTTTCTTCTATATCTCTTTCGTCCTGTTCTGTTTTGGGCTTTGCCACCTCGTAAGGGATTTCCTCCGATGGTCTGATTTTGCTATAAAACTCCTCCACGCAAGACCTAACTATGCTTAAAAAGTACCGCCAGCTTATAAAGCTTTTTTCTTCTATGAGGCTTTTCTGAAGGATCATCGTTTTTCTTAGCTCCGCAAGAACATCCTCTAAGTAGTCATCTCCCCAATTTCTTCTAAAGATTTCATCCTTTCCCCTTTGTCTTATAAGCTTTGCGGTGGAGTTCTTTATGAACTCCCTTTCCTGCGGAGTTTCTCGTCCCTCCGCAAATCTAATTAAAAGCTCTCTGTAGTCCATCGTCTCTTACCTCTATAACATTGAACTTATCTATATGCTCCAAATCTTTACAAAAACCGCAGAAGATATAGTCTTTGATAAGATCCTTGGGAAGTCTATATAGGTAAAACCCCCTGTTTTTTCTATCGTAAAAGGTGTAGGATATGCCTTGTAAGTTACTGCATTCCTTTTTCTTGTTGCAAAGGGATAGGTTTACCCTCATAACATCACCGTGGTTTTCTCTTGTTAGAAAACATACAAAAAGCCATTTACTGTAGAAATAGCCAACAAAAGGTCTGCGCTCTCTTTTGTGGGTGCCAAGGTCTGTTTTTAACAGTTCTTCAAGAACCCTGAGATTATCTTTGTCAAATATTCCCAAGAACTTCTTACCCTCCAACTCTTTTCTTTGTCTGACTAATTCCTGAAGCTGTTGGAAAAAACTGTTAGAAAACTCCACCTCCATTGCTTAAATTATAGCATGGACTTTTAAATCTTTTCACTAATAACCTCTTTTATTCTCAACTTGTCAAGGTGTTCTAGACCCTCACAATAACCACAAAATACGTAATCTTTTACGAGGTTTTTGGGCAATTTGTAAAAGTAAATCCCCTGATGTTTTGAGTCGTAAAAGAGATAAGACTCTGGTGCAAACCTGTATCTTGGACATCCTTTTTTCTTACACAGACTAATATCCACTCTATAGACCCTTCCCTTCTTTTGAGAAGTTAGAAATAGCACAAAAAGCCAATTACCCGACGTGTAGCCTATGAATGGTCTTGTATTTCTTTTGTAAGCACCAAGGTCCATGCCTATGAACTCCTCCAAAAACTTTAACCGCTTTTGCCTGAAATACCCCAAAAACTTCTTGCCCTCTACTTTCTTGCCAAGAAAAATCTCCCTGATATGTTCAAAAAGACTCTTTAAAAACCCCATTTTCTAACCCTCTTTTAGATACTTTATAACACTATCTCAGGTAGGGGCTAAGGTAAAGGTATACCTCCGAACCACCTCTGTCGTGTATGTATAAACACCTACTGTTATTTTGCTTTGCCTTGTTTTCTACATAGGAAACCTTATCTTGCGGAGTTTCATAAACTATAGTGCAAACCCTTTCAGGGTCAAGTCCCGTGTAGTTGGCGTAGTGAAAGTTCTCAAACTCTTTCAACGGACTTTCAAAAACTACGATCTTATCTGCTATGGCAAAAAAGCTCGCATCTATGTTAGTTCCGGGATTTAAAATTATCAGCTTATTCCTACTCCTTGCGTGTTGGAAAACTTCTCTATAATAATAATAATTTTCTATGACCTCATCAATAAAAAAGCCATCAATTCTATCCGGTCCATAAAAATTTAACCACTTATCCATATCGTTTTTAACATCTTCTAAGCTTCTGCTTCCGTGAGATGTCAAAACATAGCCAATTACTTTAAAGCCTCTTGACTTTAGTGTGGTTATAGCATTTAGAAAGTTTGGATCGGTATATACACCCGGACCATTACTTGCATTAACTATTACAAAAACATCATTTACTGTTGTTAGATTGTATAGCCTTTGCCACTCTTGCTCATACCTTCCCACCGGATAAGAGTAAAGGGGAATGATGTATGCGTAGTTGTCTTTTGAAGATTGCACACTGGAGTTATTTCCAGATGAACCGCAACCAAACAGCGTAGCTAAAAATAAACTTAAAAAAAAAGCGTAAATCTTTTTGGCAGCCTCCCCATGTTTTCTATTATACCACGCACTAAAAAACTTGCACTTTAGTTTGTTAAGCATATAATTATATTAGCATATCCCTATTAAGGAGGTTCTGCTATGACTATGGATAGAGCTCTTAGGCTTACATCTGGTGTGTTTCTACTTCTGGTACTTCTAATTGGTATACTCCCCTCCAATGCTCACTTGTTTTCGAAGCTCTTTTTGCTGTTTATGTCCTTGAACCAAATACAGTCTGCCTTTACCAACTGGTGCCCTGTTATGGTCCTTTACAGAAAGCTGGGAATAAAGGAGTGTGCGTAAAGTTCATCAAACCTAAAGCAAGGATGTAAGGCTATTTTTTGTGTAAAAAATACAGGGCTACAAGCCCATAAAGGGCGGAGGAGAGAAGCAAAAAGCTATGAAAGACAAAAGCCACCTTCATACCCTCCTTTAGGGATTCTCCAAAGAACTTCTGAGGTAAAGAAAAGCTCAGCTCGTAGGTACCAAGACCTCCAAAGCTGTGGATGGGTAGAACTGAGCTTAGCTCTCCTCCCAAAAAGCCCAAAAAGAGTTCCACTGAGGGAGCCAAGCCAAGAAGCAAAATTAAGCTTAAGAACTTCATAAGACTTGAGATCACAGAAAGGGAAGACGCAAAGGTGGATGTTAAAAGGTCGCCCTTAAAGTTTTTGAACTTAGACACTGGAATGTGAATAAAAAGAGAGATAAAAAATAAAAAAAAGGATAGTATGTAAAACCTGAAATCTCCTTTATGAAGGGCATAAAAAAAGGTTAAAAGCACAAAGAGTGCAATAAGGTCCAAAATCCTACCCCACAGAAAAATCCCCACAGATTTTTGAAGGCTCACACCCAAGCGCTTTGAGTAGTAAAACCAGCTTAACTCTCCCGTCCTTGCAGGCAATAGGTTGTTTAAAAATACATTTGCACTGTTTATTAAAAAGCACTGGAAGAAAGAAAGCTCCTTAAGAAGGAGCCTCCACCTCAGGCTCCTGCTAAGATGGCTCAACCCGTAAAAAACGCTCGCCAAAAGGAAGTCCTTTAAGGAAACCTCCGCAAAGAGGGAGAAAATTTCCTTGGGTGGAAGAAAGTAAAAAAGGAGGGAAAGGAAGATTAAAGTTAAAAGAAGAGGAAGTGATCTTTTCAATCCTGTGGTACGTCGTGGATCACGATCCTTTTGCCTGCCATACGAGACAAAATCTCTATGGCAACCTCTACACCAGAACCCGCGCAGGAGGTAAAGTGGGAGCTAAGACCTGCCAACGTGCCCACCACAAAGAGGTTTGGCATCACCTCAAAATCTATATGCTTTATCATAACCCTTCCCGGTTTTGGAGATTTGGGATTTTCTACCACTTCAAGCTCCAGGCCCTTTATGGAAAATTCCTTAAAGCCTCCAGCCAAGACCACATACTTGGCACTGTACTCTTTACCCGCTTCTGTATATACCTTGTAAACTTCTCCATCTTTTTTTATTTCAACTACTTTTTCCTCGGAGAACTCCACACCACCCCAATCTTTTATCTGTTCCTTTATAACCTCCAAAAGTTGAGTACCAGTCATTGGCTGGACGCCCGGTACATTCTTTAGATATGCCTTGTGCAGGTCCGATTCGCCCGTGTCAAATACCAGATAAGTTCTACCTTCTGCCCAGTTCCAGCCCCTTCCCCTTGAAGAGGCTAGGGTAAGGGCACAGGCTAAACCACTTGCTCCGCCACCTACAATGATCACATCATACATGTTGTTCCTCCACCTAAAATGATCACGTCATAGATGGCTAATATTATACTTTAACAAAGACAAAGTTCCCATCGGAATAATCCACGCGCACCCTATCTCCTTCTTTGATCTCTCCTCTTATGATCTTGTCCGCCAACGGGTTTTCCAAGTATCTTTGAATAGTCCTTTTGAGAGGTCTTGCACCGTATGCAGGTTCGTAGCCAAGCTTCACAAGTTGCTCTTTGGCTTGCTCTGTGAGCTCAAGGTGTATGTTTTTATCTGCAAGGCGTTTATTGACGCTCTGGATCAAAAGATCCACGATCTGAAGCAGTTCCTTCATGGTTAGAGGTTTAAAGACGATAACCTCGTCTATTCTGTTGAGAAATTCTGGTCTGAAGTGGTATTTTAACTCCTCAAGGACCTTTTCCTTTGCCTTTTCAAACTCCCTCTCTATAGCCTTTTCGTCTCCATCAAAGGGTATGCTGAGCAAATACTGGGAGCCTATGTTGGAGGTCATAATTATCACCGTGTTTCTAAAATCTACCGTTCTACCGTGAGAGTCCGTTAACCTTCCGTCGTCTAAAACCTGCAGGAACAAGTCAAAAACCCTTGGGTGTGCTTTTTCCACCTCATCCAAGAGGATCACCGAGTAGGGCTTCCTTCTCACCGCTTCTGTAAGCTTTCCACCCTCTTCGTAGCCCACATATCCGGGAGGAGCGCCTATGAGCTTGGCTACACTGTGTTCCTCTTTGAACTCGGACATGTCAAGCCTTATCAGGGCATCCTCCTCGCCAAAGAGAAGCTCTGCCAGGGCTTTGGAAAGCTCTGTTTTACCCACTCCTGTTGGTCCCAAAAAGAGAAAGCTGGCGATGGGTCTCTTGGGATCTTTCAGACCTGCCCTTGCCCTTCTTATAGCTTCCGCCACAGCCTTTACTGCATGCTCCTGGTCTATAACTCTCTTGTGAAGCTCCTCTTCCAACTTCAAAAGCTTTTCCATCTCTTCTTCCCTTAGCTTGGAAAGGGGTATGCCTGTCCATTCGGAAACCACTTGAGCAACGTCTTCTTCGGTGACCACCAACTCTTGGCTCTTTTTAGCTTCTAACTCTTTAAGCTCTTTCTCAAGCTTTATTTTTTCAATCTTCAGGTTTGCCTCCCTCTCGTAATCTCCCCTTTCAGAAGCCCTTATGATTTCCCTGTCTAACTCTTCCATACGCCTTTTGATTTCTTGAATCTTCACATCGGTGGAACCTATCCTCGCTAAAAGTTCTTGCTTTTCCTTCTCAAGTTGAGCCTTTTTTATTTTGAGCTGGGCTTCCTTTTCATAGTTGCCCTCAAGGAAGGCTTTTTGAATTTCTTCATCCAAAGCTTTTATTTTTCTTTCCAGCTCTTGGACCTCCGGCGGGACAGAAACCACTGAGAGCTTTTTCCTTGCACAGGCTTGGTCCAAGGCATCTATTGCCTTGTCGGGAAGCTTTCTGAAGGTTACGAACCTCTTGGTTAGCTTTACTGCAGATTCTATGGCGGGGTCGGAGATTTTAACCTTGTGATGGTTTTCAAGCCTTGGGCGTAGTCCCTTTAGGATTTCTATTGTTTCCTCCTCGCTGGGTTCATCCACGTATATGGGCTGGAACCTTCTTTCTAAGGCTGGGTCTTTTTCTATATGCTTTCTGTATTCATCTACCGTGGTGGCACCTATGAGCCTTATCTCCCCTCTTGCTAGGGCGGGCTTTAGCATGTTGCCCGCGTCCAAGGAGCCCTCAGCCTTTCCTGCACCCACCACAGTATGAATTTCGTCTATGAAAAGGATTATGTTAGACTTTTGCTTTACCTCCTCTAAAAGGGCTTTTAGCCTCTCCTCAAACTCACCCCTGTATTTGGAACCCGCCACCAAGGAACCCATGTCTATGGCTATGATCTCTTTGTCTTGCAACTCCGCAGGCACTTCCTTGTTGACGATCCTTTGGGCTAAACCTTCCACTATGGCGGTTTTACCAACGCCTGGGTCTCCCACAAGCACTGGGTTGTTTTTGGATTTTCTGAGAAGAACCTCTATAACCTGATTGATTTCCCTTTCCCTGCCTATGACGGGGTCCAGTTTCCCCTCTCTGGCAAGCTGGGTAAGGTTGGTGCCAAACCTCTCCAGAGGAGACTTTTCTTCTTCCTTTAGCTCTTGGCATACATCCTTCATCTTTTCACCTCCTATTGTTTCCTTTAATAGTTTATTACCTATCGACTCCTCCACCTCCAACAGGGCTCCCGCTATATGGTATGGTTCCACCTGCGGTGAACCCTCTGCCACCGCTTTGTCTTGAGCCCTTTCCATAACCTTTATTAAGTTTTGGGAATAATCAAAGGTGGGACTCTTACCAAAAACCTTCTTTGCTACCAAATCTATGAACCTTTCAGGAGATAGTCCGATGTCCTTCAGCTGTTCCAAAACAGGAGAGTTTTCCAAGGCTTTTCGGACAAGCCCATCTATGGAGAGCTTGTTTTCAAGAAAAGCCCGCACTTCCTCCCGTTTGAAAACTTCCGACAGACTCCTTTCTACCCCCTCCAATTGGCTCCTGTATTGGGCTTCCAGGCGTTCAAGTCTTGCATATTCTATTTCAAGCTCCCTCAGGGTCCAGTAATCTCCATACCTTTTTGCCCTCTCTATTTCCCTTTTGAGCTCTTCCTTTGCCCTTTTTATTTTGTCAAGTTCTATCTGTACCTGTCCTATGTCGGATTTTACCTGCATTATCTTGCTTCTTAGGTCTATTAGATGCTTAGCCTCTTGGTCTGCCACCTTTTCAAGCTGAGCCTTCACCCTTTGTAAATAATCTCCCACCCTCCTTAAAAACTCTTTCGGTTCTATACCTCTTTTTTCCAAATACTTTCTCAGGGCAGACTTTTCATCGGAGAGCATAACAAAAAGCAGGTGGTCTGTGTCAACCTTGGTATCCCCCTGAGCCTTTGCCAGCTCCTTTGCCCTATTCAAATACTCCAAAGCTTTGGCAGACAGCATGTTTTCACTAAACATCCTGCACCTCCAAAATTAATATGAATGTTAATAATAATCTTTAGTAAAATCTTGTCAAGTTTTTAGCGAGGCTGTTCCCTGGAACTTCTGGGTGCTTGCAGTTTCCTTACTTTTGTTATTTCTGTCTGGTATCTTGCACTATAGCTATGCTAAGGGCTATGGTAGATTTTTAGAACAGTCTCCTCAAGAAATTGACATCCTAAGTTTTCTATCCAATATGTACCTAGCCCTTGAGCGTATTATGGGATAGGTGTGGTTAGAAAGTTTTCTGAGAAGTTCTATAGCTTCCGGATGAGACATCTTACCAAGGGCGTCAACTATTGCCATCAAAACTATGGGGTTAGACTCTTTATTTATCATATATTCAAGCTGTGGTAAGGCAAGCTTAAGGTCCTTCATGCCGACCGTGTGTATAACATTAGTTCTCATTTCCACCACTGGATGCTCAAGACCCATAAGGATCTTGTACTCGTATGGCATATTGTGGAAGTCTGTAAGGTCGTATCCACAATTAGGGCATACCTTATCCTTTTCCGATATAACACTCCAACAGGCTGGGCAGAAGTAGATAATGGTAGATCCAGGGTCGGACTTTAATACTTTGAGCTTACTTCCTTCTTCTATGTAATCGTAAGGATTTAGTATATCAAACTGTTTTACCTGACTTACCAAATAAACCTCAAAAACATCCGCCTCCTCATCGAAAGAGGCTTGATATATTACATATCCATTCATGAATACGCGGTAGCCGTAATCTTGCATGGACACGCTTACCAAAAGTATTGGAAGTTCCACATGACTCTTGGACAGTTCCTGGCAGAAATATTGCGCATCTTCCAGATGCCACGAGACAGATACCACCTTAGGCTCAGAAAGCAGAAGGCTTAGCACTGTGTCCTCCAATTGATAAACATTCATCAAACACACATTTTCAGAGAGGCTGTTAATTATCTGCTTGAGTGCTTCTTCACCTTTCAACTGCCTAAATCTTGCGTCTACGATCAGTCCGTTCTGTAAGAATATATGTCCCTTTTCTCTTTTAACTCTATCTTCTACCTCCAAAAAACCTGTTGTAGCAAAATGTTCTAACTTGTTGAAAAACTCTTTTATGTTAAAACTGATGCTCTCTAAGTTCACCCATACTGGTTCTGCCTTACATAGAGGTATTTCTGGAGGTATAGGCAGTTGAAAGTTGCGTATAATGAAGTTCCTTGTGGATTTATAGAAACTGAGCATTTCAAAATACTCGGGAGTGTTTCCCCACAGGGCACCATCTATCATTGGTAGGAAGTGCGTTTGCTCTAAAGATTGAAACACATAAAAGCCTGTTTGAAGAGAGGAACTGTGTATCTCAAGTATCCAGCTTAAATTTACCGCTTCTCTGTATGTTGGACCAAAGGCGGGTTTAGCTTTTTTAAGAAGATCTAACAACCCTTTCTTCATCGGTCAAAGCTATCTTTATAGCCTCTTTTAAAGTTTCCACCACACCAATACCATCCTTTGCAACTGCAGGAATTACTGGTATGCCGTTAAAGGTCTCTTTTATAACTTCCAATGGAATTGCGTTGGGTATATCCCTTTTGTTTGCTTGCACCACTACTTTGTTCTTGCTTACAATACCTTCCATTTCGTGGAAACTTTCCATGTTTTCCTGTATGCTTCTGGATGAGTCAAAGACAAACACAACAGCGGATGTATTTCCAAAGAGCCAAGGTCTAAGTATCTTAAATCTCTGTTGTCCGGGCGTGCTGAATAGAGAAATTGTAACATATAAACCTTGAACACGAGTTTGGAACTTAAGCATGAGCATATCAAGGTAGACAGTCCGCCCTTCGTTAGTTTGCTGGTGGATTCTGTCGTAAGCTTTATCTGTGTAAATTTCTTTAAGCTTTTCCAAGTTTGTAGTTTTACCAGCCATGCCAAGACCGTGGTAAACTATCCGTAGCTCCCTCATAATGCTATATCCTCAAACTTTATGACGCGTTTCTCAGATTGTCTGTTTCGGGCTAATTCTAATATGGGATTGATTTCGTTCATGAGTCTCTCAGTGAAAAGCTTCACACTACCCACGGGTATTTTGTTAGAAAAAGACACAAACAGAATAAAGGAGTTCTCTGATTTAATCATGTAAACGCTCTTGGACTTTCCTGACACATAAAGAACCTTTCCCCTGTCAACGAAGTTTTCTAAGTATTCTAGTGCCCCGTTTACTGCCGCAGAGATGACCGCAGTCCTGTGAGAAATAGGCTTTAAGCTCTCAAATCTGGGTGCAAAAGTTATTAGCCTTCCACCCTCATCACATAAAACACACATATCAACACCCACATTATTCACAAAGTTTTCTAACTTCAAAGAGAGCTTTTCCAGCTCTTCGTCTAAAAATGTGTAGGAGACCATGTCCATGATTAGTACCTCCTCGGTATCAATTCTAATGGAGTATTGTTAAGTTTTGGTTAAGAGGGGATCAACTATTACCCCTTGACTGCCTCAAAGATTTTTGGTATAATAAAAATATCAGTTGTGCCCCCGTCGTCTAGCCAGGTCCAGGACACCGCCCTTTCAAGGCGGAGAACGCGGGTTCAAATCCCGCCGGGGGTGCTTAAAAAACACCATGGGTAAAGAAAAGCTCCTCTCCGAAGAATACAAAGCAGAAGATATAAAAGCAGTAACCGGTTTAGAGCACGTCAGAATAAGACCCTCTATGTACATAGGGGATGTGGGAGAGAGGGGTTTGCACCACCTCATTTGGGAGATCCTGGACAACGCAGTAGATGAGCATATGGCTGGCTATGCGGACAGGATCTCCATCATTATCCACGAGGACAACTCCGTAACTGTAGAGGACAACGGAAGGGGCATACCGGTAGATATCCATCCTGAGATGGGTATTCCTGCGGTGCAGATGGTCTTTACCATACTGGGTGCGGGTGGGAAATTTGACAAGAAGGCATACAAATACTCTGGGGGACTTCACGGAGTGGGCGCATCTGTGGTCAATGCCCTCTCCGAGTGGCTGGTGGTGGAGGTTTACAGAGACGGAAAGATCTACAAGCAAGAGTATATAAGGGGTGTGCCAGTCACTGAAGTGCAGGTGGTTGGTTCCACCACAAAGAGGGGAACCAAGATAACCTTTAAGCCAGATCCAGAAATTTTTGAGACCACCAAAATCAAATTTGATATAGTAGAAAAACGCGTAAGGGAGCTCGCTTATTTAAACCCAGAGTGTAAGTTCTTTTTAAAGGACGAAAGGTCTGGCAGGGAGGTCTTTTACCACTTTACCAAGGGCATAGAGGAGCTGGTTTCTTATTTAGCTCAAGGAAAGGAACGCCTCTTTGAAAAGGTTATAAGAATAAAGGGAGAGCAAGAAGGAGTTTTGGTGGATATAGCCTTTACTTACACAAGGGATTACAAAGAGATCACAGAGAGTTTTGTAAACAACATAAAGACTGTGGATGGGGGCACCCACGTAACGGGTTTTAGGTCTGGGCTTACCAAGGCAGTTATGAGGGCTCTGCCCAGCCTAAAAATTCAAAAGGAGTTAAAAGAAACCATTACGGGGGATGACCTGAGGGAAGGTTTGGTAGCGGTCATCTCTTGCAAGGTGCCAGAACCTCAGTTTGAGGGACAAACTAAAACAAAACTGGGAAATCAAAACGTAAAGAATATAACAGAATCCATAGTTTATGAACAGCTTTCTGATTTCTTTGAAGACAACAGGGATATCCTCCGGCTAATAGTGGAAAAGGCTATTGAAGCGGCACTGGCGAGGGAGGCGGCAAAGAAGGCAAAGGAACTGGTCAGGAGAAAATCTCCCCTGGAGGATACCACACTACCCGGTAAGTTGGCGGACTGCTCTGAAAAGGATCCGAAAAAATGCGAGCTCTTTATAGTAGAGGGAGAATCTGCGGGAGGTTCTGCAAAACAGGGAAGGGACAGGAGGTTTCAGGCGATCCTTCCTTTAAGGGGTAAAATCCTCAACGTGGAAAAGGCAAGGCTTGATAAGATTCTCTCCAACGAGGAGATAAAGGCAATAGTCAGCTCCCTGGGTACAGGCATAGGGGAAGATATGGACCTTTCCAAACTCAGGTATCACAAGATAATACTCATGACGGACGCAGACGTGGACGGTTCTCACATTAGAACCCTGCTTTTGACGTTCTTTTACAGATATTTGCCAAAAATAATAGAAGCGGGTCATCTTTACATAGCCCAGCCCCCCCTCTACAGGGTAAAAAAGGGGAAAATGACCGCCTATCTCAAGGATGACAGAGAGTTGGAAAACTTTTTGATGGAACATATAAAGAGGGATGTCCTTCTGAGGGATGCGGAAGGAAAGGAGTATAGAGGAGAAAAGCTCTTGGAGCTTTTGAAAACTCTAAAGGAAACGGAGGAGGGGTACAGACTCTTAGTAAAGAAGAAGGGAGAGGAGATTCTGGAAGGTTTGCTAAAGGTTAAACTCAGAGAAGAAGACCTGAGGGATCCAAGTCTGCTGGAGAAAAAGGTGCAGATGTTGAAAGAACACCTCAAAAATTATGAAGTATCCACAAGGTTTAACGAGGCTGAATCTGCCTATGAACTGGTGTTCGTTGATAAAGCCATAGGTAAAAGGGTTATAGTGGATGCGGACCTATTCTCTTCTCTTACATACAAACATCTGTTGGAAGGCATTCCAATAAAGGCACCCGTGGAGGTGACCTTTGATAAGAGGAGCAAGATCATAGACAACCTTCATTCTCTCTTTGATGGAGTTATGGAGCTTGTAAAGGGTAGCTTTGAAATTCAAAGATACAAGGGTTTGGGTGAGATGAACCCGGAACAGCTTTGGGAGACCACCATGAACCCTGCCACCCGGAGGCTCTTGAAGGTTTCTATAGAGGATGCGATAGAGGCGGACAGGATCTTTAACATACTCATGGGAGAGGAAGTGGAGCCAAGGAGGGAGTTCATAATCGCTTACGCCAGGGAGGTCAAAAACTTAGATGTTTAACCGAATATTAGTGGGATTGGATGGCTCTCCCACCAGTTGGGGTGCGGTACATTATGCCTTTGAGTTTGGGAAAAGGTTGGATGTGCCGGTGGTAGGCATTCATGTAATAGATGAAAGGATCTTGGAGGAGGGCTTTTTGGAAGATATAGCGGGGGTTTTGGGCTTTAACTATTACGCGGGCATATCGGAAAAGCTTAAAAGGTTCTTTGAAGGTCAGGCAAGCGTTCTTTTGGACGAGTTTTTAGCCTTGGGTAGGAGCAAAGGTGTAAAGGTTTCCTCCTATCAGAGCACTGGCAAGCCCTACCATGTGATCTTAGCCCAAGCGGACCCGGAGGACCTTATCATGCTGGGGAAAAAATCTCACAAGCCGGTGTCTGGTTTTCTTTTAGGTTCAACCACCGAAATCGTAGCCCGAAGGTCTCCGTGTCCCGTCTTTGTGGCGGTGGAACAGAAAAAAGACATAAAGAAAATCTGTGTGGCATACGATGGCAGTGAGCCCTCCAAAAGAGCACTTCAAATGGGCAAGTTAATAGGAAAGCTCTTTGATGGAGAAGTGTATGCGGTCCATGTGGGAGAAGGTGATCTCTCCGCAGAGGTGGGAGAGGGTGTGCGTTATGTTAGGCTCTCTGGCATTCCGGAGGAAAAACTGGTAGAATATTCTAAGGATATGGACCTGATGCTATTAGGAGCTTTCTCCAAGGGGAGGATAAAAGAGCTCTTCTTGGGAAGTGTAACAACCTTTGTTATGCACCATACTAACATACCTCTACTTTTGGTGAAGTGAGATGGGAAAGCTTTATGTGGTAGGAACACCTATAGGAAACCTCAAGGATATAACCTTTAGGGCTATAGAGGTCCTTCAATCTGTCAATTTTATAGCCTGTGAGGACACTCGCAGAACCTCTATTCTTCTCAATCACTACAAGATAGAGGGTAAAAAGCTCCTCTCTTATTATGAACCGAAGGAAAGCGTACAGGTGCCAAAAATCATCAAACTCCTTGAGAAGGAAGATGTTGCCTTGGTGACAGATGCGGGCATGCCTTCTATCTCGGACCCAGGATACAAGCTCATAAGGGCGTGCATTGAAAAGGGTATAACGGTGGAAGTGATCCCGGGTCCCAGCGCGGTTATAACCGCCTTAGTGGGCTCCGGATTACCCACAGACCGCTTTACCTTTGTAGGCTTTTTGCCAAAGAAGGGCTTGAATAGTTTCTTGGAGGAACTAAAGGCATACAAAGACAGCACTATAATAGCCTTTGAATCTCCCAACAGGGTGCTAAAGTCCTTGGAAGCCATAAAAGAAGTGTACGGAGATAACACCACCGTATGCATAGCGAGGGAGCTAACCAAATTGCACGAGGAGTACATAAGGGGTAGGGTGGTGGAAGTTTTGGAGGAGCTGAATAAAAGAGGAGAGATAAAGGGAGAGATCGTTATTCTGTGGCGTATGGTTGAAGATTGAGCAGTTCAAAGATTTTTTTGTTCTTTATTGAATGTCTTCTTTCCCAAACTTTGTTTTGCACCTCCCACAGGTCTATCATCAGCTCAAACCTTCCCACTTTAGTGTTGTAGTCTTTTATCAACTCCACAATCTCTAAAAGTTCCTCTTCCTTTCCCTCTTCCAGCTTGCTAAGGCAGAGCTCTACAAAGTGTTTAGACAAGCGGTGTGCTTTTAGGTCTAAGCCAAGCTGTTGTGCCCTGTTAAAAAGTTCCTTAATAGCCTTTACATCTTTGTCCTTTGCCAAGAGTTCTTTTAACTTTAACCTCAGGAGGAGCTCCGTGTGGTCTTTCACATCCTCCAAAAACCCAAAGTTTCTGGATTTGGAATAGGAAGCTACTTCCTCCAAGAGGTACATGTAATCGGATAAAAAGCTGAGGTAGCCTTCTTCAAAGGATTCCATCCAGCTTTTCAGTATTCTTCCCAAGAACCTATCCGGCACCTCCTCAAGGTTCAGCTCCTCCCATTCAATTTCAAAGGAAAGGGCTTCCTCCGTCTCTGGGTCCTTCAGCTTCACATAAAAGCCCTCTTCTTTTTCTTGAACTTCGTATTCCCACCGCCCAAGGGTTTTTTCCTCCGAAAGATGTAAAAACACAGCGGTTTTAGCTATAGTTTTGGGCTCATAAACCTGAGGTTTGACCAGTTTTTGCCAAACGCCAAGCCCATTCCCGTAAGCTAAAACATTGCTTGGTGCCTGCTGTAGGTATTCCATTAGTACCTTTTCACCATCTTCAAGTTCCAACAGGCCTATTGCCCTTTTGGCAAACAGGAGATTTTTAACCGTTTCTATGCCGGATATGTCCGCAAAAAACCAACCGTCAGAGGAAAAGGCAAAGTGCATGTATTTGATGGCAGAAAGGGATTTGAAAACTTCAACGATCTCATTTACGGACAGACGCCTTTTGGCATGTTTTCTTAGAAAGTCCTCCTTTGCGGACTGCGAATAGTTCTCCAATATAACATCTACATAATCCAAGAGGGCAAGTTTTGGTTCCCTTAGGTATTTCTCAAGGGTTGAATAGGCCTTTTCTTTTACCATAGTCCGCAGGTTCTCTAAGCCTTCCCTGAGGGGTGTCCTCCACTTTTGATGCCAGCCCGGAAGCCCTCCCGCCGAACAGCCACAGTTAGACCTCCACCTTTCAATGCCATGCACACAGCTCCAAGAGGTATAGGGTACAAGTTCTCCCCTTTGGTTTGGCTTTTGGGCTCTGTAGTAATCCTCCAAGGTGGTAAAGTCGTCGGGATATTTTTTGAAAAGGTAGGCAAGGGCAAGCTCGCCAAACTTTTTGTGATGCCCAAAGGTCTCTCCGTCGGTGGCAATAACCACAGGTGGTTCTTTGTTTTTCATAAGTTGATGCAGTTTTTCCGCAAACACCAAAAGCTCTCCAAAGGACACACCATGGGAAAGCTCTCCATCATAGACGAAAACTGCCAAGTCTTCCACCCAAAGGTATTTGGCGTTGCCCTTGACCTGATGGGGTGCAAGGATGATAAATTCTATACCGTGTTTTTTCAAAAGCCTTAAGGTTTCCTCATCCACCGCCAACTCAGGAAGCCAAAATCCCAAAGGCTTTCTGCCAAAGAATTTTTCGTAAGCCCTTATACCCCAAACTATTTGAACTTCTTTGTCCTCCAAAGGGTCCAGTGGAAGGATGGTATGGTTAAAGGTGCTTGCCAGGGCGTGTTCTCTTCCTTCCTTTACCCTTTCCAAAAGCTCGGGATGCTTTTTTTCCAACCAATGGGTTAAGGTCCATCCCATGTTAAAGCTGAGATGCTTGTAGCCGTTGATGATGTCTTTGGTTATGCCATCTTCTCTGTAGTGGGCGTAGGCTACGGGTAAATAGCATTCTCTGTATATTCTCTCGTTCCAGTCTTCAAAGGGATGGGCACCCTCTTCCAAGGGGATCTCTCCTAAGCAGGGGTTTTCCCTAAAGGGTTGATAAAAGTGGCCGTGTATGATTAGATTTTTCATCTTTCTACAAAAATACCCATCCTTTCAAACTTCTTTATGCGTTCATTTACAAGCTCTTGGGAGTTCATAGTCAGCAGAGGTTTAAGGTGTTTTTTTATGCATCGTTTTAAAACCCTTGCAGTCCGGACGGGGTCCCAGTGGGCGGAGCCAAGGGGCTCGGGAACGATGGCGTCTATGACTTTTAGCTCCAGTAGGTCTTTGGCGGTCAGCTTTAGAGCCCTTGATGCATCCTTTACCTTTGACTGGTCTTTCCACAGGATCGCCGCACAGCCCTCGGGGGATATAACCGAGTATATGGAATTTTGAAGCATCAGAACCACGTTTGCCA
>WYEK01000089.1 GCA_009903855.1 Thermocrinis sp. | reverse complement strand
CAAGCAAGGCGGATTTGCAAATATTGCGGGCTGAAATCCAAGCTATGGAAGCCAAAATTGAAAAAGAGATCCTAAGACTTGACCGTAAATTTACCATACTGTTTATCATTCTCTTTTTCACCCTAATACTCGTTAATCAGAACGCCCTTGAGTTTTTGCTAAAAGTTTTGGGAGTGATAAAGTAGATTTTGCTATCAGACATAGACTATATCCCCTTTTATCTTTTCCCAAAGTGGAGTTTTTTGCTTAAGGGCAGTTAATGTTAAAACATCCACTTTAGTTCCCAAAAGATTTTCAATGTAATCCCAAAATTCATAAAACTCTAAGCCCACTGGTCTTTCAAGTTCCACAAGAATGTCCGCATCGCTTGTTTCCTTTTGTTCTCCTCTTGCGTAAGAGCCAAAAATTCCAAGAATTACTATGCCATACTTTTGCCTTATTTCCTCTTTATGTTCTGCGATTATCCTCTTTATTTCCTCAAGCGTCTGCATGCTTTTATCAAACAATTTTAAATTTAACTTTTCCCTTAGCCTCTGTGGTATATTTTTGGAACTATGCCAAAGGCTATAGACCTTGAACTTTTACAACTCCTTGAGGACAGGCTTGGAAAAGAAAGGGCATAAGATTATGAAAAAAAGGGCGGAAGTTCCAACTTTCCCAAGGCTTAAAGGTCAAAGCTTGGCTGGTTATTAATCTCCTTTAATATAAGTTCAAGTTCCCTTTTGAGAACCGGAATGTCTTGAACAATAATACTCCAAATTATTTCATAATCAAGATCAAAGTAATCGTGTGCTATAACATGTCTTGTTGATATTATCTCAGCCCAGGGAATGTGGCTATACCTTGTTTGGATTTCTTTTGGAATGTTTCTTGCCGCTTCGCCTATGATTTCAATGTTTCTTACAACTGCATCCTTCGTTTTGTCATCCATCAGAAATTGCTCGTAGCTCAACCCTTCCACATAATTTTCTATCCTTTTTATGCATTCCAGCATATCTAAAATATAAAGCCTCCAATCTTTTCTCTTCTTAGACATAGATCAAATCTTCTTCTATACTCTTCCATAACAACGGCTTTTGTTTGACTGCATTAATGGATACCAAATCCACCTTAAGTCCAAGCAAACGTTCTAACTCAAGCTTTGCGGTTATGAACTTTAAACCCAGAGGACGCTCAACCTTTACAAGAATATCCACATCGCTTGTTTCCTTTTGTTCTCCTCTTGCGTAAGAGCCAAAAATTCCAAGAATTACTATGCCATACTTTTGCCTTATTTCCTCTTTATGTTCTGCGATTATCTTCTTTATTTCCTCAAGCGTCCGCATGCTTTTCTCAAACAATTTTAAATTTAACTTCTTTCCGTAGCTTGTGAAGAGCTTAAAGACTAAAAGGCTTTAAGGAACACTGGATATAGTGGTAAAACTGCCGATTGCTTTTAGACTTGAATAAAGGCAGGGCAAAAGCCCCGCCAAAAGAATTTACTTCACAATATCTACCACGTTCCTTCCAACCTTGTCCGCAAGCTCTTTTATTCCACCTTTGAACTGGTATGCATTGTTAAAGCCAATAGCCCTCAAACCAGTTACTACTGCTGCTGCCCTGTCTCCGGAGTGGCATACTACCACTATTTTCTTATCTTTAGGTAGTCTGTTTAGGTTTTCTGGTTTAAAAACCTCGTGCATGGGAATATTTAGTGTGTTCTTCCAAGTAATTCCCGTGATGCTTTGCTCCTGCGGAGTTCTAACATCAAGGATTACAAAGTCTTCCTTTTTCTTGATCATTTCAAAGAGCTGGTTTGCGTCAATCTGACAAGGTTTTTGCTTTAATACCTCTGGCGTCATCTGGGAGAACATGGCGTCCATCTTTTTGGCAAGTTCCGCATCGTAAGAAAAACCTACCGCTACGAAGCCAAGCAAAGCACTTGCAACTAAAAAACCTCTCTTCATGACAACACCTCCTTTCATGATTTTTATTTTAATTTTTATTATACGTCGGGTGAGAAATTCAAAAAAGCTGTGAATCTCTTAGGAAAAAAACCTTGGCAAGGAGGGGGCTTATAATATCCCCAAATACCATCAACAATGCAGGTGGAGAAAAGTGATTACCTTACTTGCTTACCTTTATGGCTACGCTGTAAGCTATAGCTTTTTCAGGAAGTCTTAGATATGGGGGTAGTTTCTCACTCTACGTTTGAATTTAAAATAATGCTTTAAAATAAAAAGCTATGTGGAGACTTTTAGTTATTCCTTTAATACTTTTCGTTGTTTCCTGTGGTAAAAGCACGCCAACATCTGCAGAGAAAAAGGGAACTCCCTGCAAGGTTGTCCGGGTAGTAGACGGAGATACTTTTACCTGCACACTCAAAGATGGCGAGGAAATTAAGGTTAGGCTTATAGGTGTTGATACGCCCGAAAGCAGAGAAAATCCAAAGCTTGAGAGGGATGTTCAAAGGAGTGGTTTGCAAAGGGAAGAGATCATCCATATGGGAAAGATCGCCGCAGAATTTACCAAAAAGCTATTGCCAGAGGGAGAGATTGTTTATTTGGAACAGGATGTGCAAAAAACGGATAAATACGGAAGGGTTTTGGCTTATGTGTGGCTAAAGGATGGCAGAATGTTAAATGAGATTTTGGTAAGGGAAGGAATGGCACAGGTTTATACCATTCCACCAAATGTTAAGTATCAGGATATTCTTTTGGAAGCCCAAAGGAAAGCAAGGGAAGAGGGCAAGGGCTTTTGGAAATCAGGCTTTTGAAAGAAAGTACAACCTTTGTATCTCCTCCAGAGACAACCCCTCCACCCTCCGCTGGGGGTCTATGCTTGCCCTACGCAGAAGCTCTTCTGGGAGCTTGTTTTTTAGGGCTTTTCTCCTGAGGGAAAAGAGCTTGGTTAAAAAGGCTTTGTATTCCGTTGGCTCTATTTCGGGGCTTGGCTCCCTTTTGGTTAGCCTTATTACCGCCGATTGAACCTTTGGAGGGGGCAAAAAGAAGCGAGGGGGAACCGTCATAAGGTATTCTGCTTCAAAAAAAGTCTTAACAAGGACGCCAAGCCAAGATAAGCCCTTTACCAGCTTTTGTGCTACCTCCTTTTGAACCATAAAAACTGCCAGCGTAACGCATCTGTGGGAAAGAACGGTCCTCTCAAGGATCAAGCTTGCACTGTTGTAGGGTAAATTGCCCAAAAGCTTTAAGGAGTTTCCCAAAAGGCAATAGTCAAACTCGCTCGCATCGGTGTGATAGATTTTGAGCCTTGGATCTTGTAGCTTTTTTAGCTCCTCTATCATGTCTTTGTCTATCTCCAAGCAGTGGAGCTCTTTTATTGGCTCCTTTAATATCTCTTTTGTTAAATTGCCCGTGCCGGGACCGATTTCTACCACTACGTCTTCAGCGTTCAAGCGAGCAAACTCTACAATTCTTTTTAAAATTCCCGGAG
>WYEK01000044.1 GCA_009903855.1 Thermocrinis sp. | reverse complement strand
GTGAGTATGTAGAGGTTTGCGAGAGCAAGGAACAAAAGGGTATAAGGCAAGTGGTAGAGGGTGTAAATTCACAGATAAAGCTTTTCAACCGAGTAAGCAGGTGGAGGAAAGGGATTACCTTGCTTGCTTACCTTTATGGCTACGCTATAGGCTACAGCTTTTTCAGGAAGTCTCAAATATGGGGGTAATTTCTCACCCGACGTATGATTTTTTATTTTAACGAATAGCTCAAAAGGAGCCCTCGCACATGGTCAGCATAACCGGATAATACTCACTCTGTCTCCCTCTGCTTTTTACACTGCTCAAGCTCAAGCCTCAAGGAGAGCATCTCCCTTTCTTTTTCCAGAAGTAGCTTTTGGATTTCTATATCCTTCTGTGCCAGTTCAAGCTCCTTTTCTTTGAGCTTTCCTTCCAATTTGTGGATCTCTTTCTCTTTCTCTTTGAGTTCCTTCCTCAGCTCTTCCACCAAGGTCCTTTCTTTCTCACGATCCTCCAAAGCCCTCTTTAGAAGTTCTATTTCCTTCTCCTTTACCGCCAAAAGGGTGTATAGGCTGGAAAGCTCATGAAAGAGCTCTTCCCTTTGTCTGTCCTTTTGCATAAGCATCTCCAAATAGGTGGCTATCAGGCTCCCTTCAAAGCCCGCCTTTAGCTTTTCCAAGTTGGAAGAAAGATTGGCCTCTTGCTTGGCTCTCTCTTCCTCCTTCTGGTTTAAAAACTCGTACTCTTCCCTGTTTAAAAGGACGTACCATATGCCGTCCTCTCCCTTTTCGCCGGGAAGCACTCCCGCCTTTATGCGGTTCTTGACAGTGTTCAGAGATACTCCTATCAAGTTTGCATATTCACTCGCCTTTATTTTGACAGTATCCATGATACCCTCCTTTTAAAGGTTTGATACTTGATATAAATGATAGCAAATTGTCGTCAGAGATGTCAAGGGATGGTATGGGAGGAGCGTTAACATAATGGCAATTATGTTAACAACAGAGTCCTAAAAACTGCCATCTGCGGTTTTTTAAACCCTTAAAGATAAGCAACCAAGCTACCCACCAAGGGAAGCAAAAAGTTGTCGTCAATCCTTTTGGAAAAAAATTCCACCAATGTACCCGCAAGGGCTACCAAGAAAGCCTTTGAACCAAGGAAGGGAAAAAGAAAAAAGCTGGTGCTAACAAAGAAAGCCAAAGCACCCTCCAGGCTTTTGTTTCCTATCTTTGTCTTTCCAAAGTGATAGCCCACTATGCCTGCAAAACCATCTCCCACTGCGGTAATTACCACGCCCACCGCACTGCACTCTTTTGGGAAGAAAAGAAAGCTTAAAAATACACCCAAGTTTAGCCAGAGGGTTTGAATGGATGGCTTTTCGCGGTTGTTCTCCCTCTCAAAGTAATAAACTAGATCGTATATGGGCTTTAGCCGGTCTTTGCCTAACTTAAAAACTAGCGAAAGATTTAAAAGGATCACCAAAAGACATAACAGTAAAAGTAAAGGCTTTGGAAGCAGGAAAAGTGGCAAAAGCCACAGAAGTATGGAAAATACATGAAATAGCTTTCTTCTTAGTTCTATGTTCATTCCCACTCTATGGTTGCAGGTGGCTTAGAGGATATATCGTACACCACCCTATTTACACCCTTCACCTCGTTTATGATCCTCCGCATCACGTGGTCCAAAAACTCGTAGGGCAGTTTAGACCAGTCCGCGGTCATGCCATCCACGCTATCCACAGCCCGTAGACCCACTACCCTTTCGTAGGTCCGAACATCCCCCATCACACCCACGCTCTTTACTGGCAATAGCACCGCAAAGGCTTGCCAAACCTTGTCATATAGTCCCCATTTCTTTAGCTCCTCTATGAATATGGCGTCTGCCTCCCGGAGTATGTTTAGGTCTTCTTCTTTTACCTCTCCCAAGATCCTGATGGCAAGACCGGGACCAGGGAATGGATGCCTCCGAAGTATGCCTTCGGGAACTCCCAAAAGTTTTCCTATTTCTCTAACTTCGTCCTTGAACAGCTCCCTCAAGGGCTCCAAAAGCTCCAAAGACATCCTCTCTGGCAGTCCTCCCACGTTGTGATGGGTCTTTATTACTTGGGCTCCCTCTATGCCCGCACTCTCCACCACGTCGGGATAGAGGGTTCCCTGAAGCAAAAGCTCCGCCCAAAAGTCCCTTGACTCCCTTTCAAAGACCTCAATAAAGGTATGGCCTATTATCCTTCTCTTTTCTTCTGGGTCTTCTACACCTTTCAATCTCTCCAAAAACAATCGGCTTGCATCTACCTTCTTGAAGGGGAAGTTCATTGCCCTAAAGTAGCCCTCCACCTCTTGGGCTTCGCCCTTTCTTAAAAGTCCGTGATCCACAAATATTCCCAAAAGGTTGTTTCCAATAGCCCTGTAAGTTAGGGCAAAGGCCACTGTAGAATCCACACCGCCAGAGAGGGCACATATAACCTTCCTGTTTCCTACCTTCTGCCTTATCTCCTCTATGCTTCTTTCAATAAAGTCTTCCATCTGCCAGTTCTTTTCTGCCTCTGCCACTTTGAAGAGAAAGTTGGCAAGCATCTCCTTTCCATACTGGGTGTGGGCAACCTCTGGATGGAACTGAACGCCATAAATGGGCTTTTCTCTGTGCCGAATTACCGCATAAGGAGAGTTTTCCGAGCTTGCCAAAACCTCAAAGTCCGGTGGCAGTTTGGAGACCTTGTCCGCATGGCTCATCCACACATCAAAGCTCGTTGGGAGTCCTTCAAAGAATGGGTCTTCCTTCAGAACTTGTAGCTTTGCCCTACCATACTCTTGCCTTTGTGCCTTTTCCACAACACCACCCAACTGAAAGGTTATCGCCTGAAGCCCATAGCATATGCCAAGGATGGGTATGTTTAACTTATACAGTCTCTCGTCGGGCAGTGGAGCCTTTGGCATATAGACGCTGGCAGGTCCCCCGGACAGGATAATGGCGTAGGGCTTCTTTTCAAGGAGCTTTTCCACCCTTTCGTAGAAGGGCACAATTTGACTGTAAACTCCTAACTCCCTTATCCTTCTGGCGATCAGCTGGACATACTGGGAACCAAAGTTAAGAACAAGAACAGGTCTCAGCATAAAAATATGATAAACTTAAAGCCTATACCTCGGGTGAGAAATTCAGGAAAGCTAAGAAAATCTTCTGAAAAAAGCCCTTAGTGGGCAGGGGTTTATAATACCCTCAAATCCCACTAAGGAGGCGCAACAATGAACTACCTTAATAGTTTATACCAAAAAGTCCTTTTGTCCATCTCTATAGTCTTGTCAGACTGTGAAAAACAAGTGAAAGTAGGAAGACCGCCAAAAGTTTCAGACTTACAAATAGCTTGCCTGTATGTTATGTCCTATATAACAAACACACCAGTGTTTAATCTTGCTAAAATCCTTATAGACCCTTCCATTCAGTCTTATCACTTGTTTAGAAAATATA
>WYEK01000041.1 GCA_009903855.1 Thermocrinis sp. | reverse complement strand
CGGGGTGCCATTTCGTTTATCAAAAGTTTTCCTTCCTTGGTGTAAAAGAACTCTACGCAAAGCACACCTACTAAGTTTAGCTCCTCCATCAAAGATCGCACTATCTCTTCACCCTCTGGGAATACCATAGAGGTGGTGTGGTTGTAAAAAAGAATGCCTTCTCTGTGATAGTTTATAGTGGGTGGATATAGCCGCACCTCTCCCCTTGGGCTCCGCACTCCTATTATGGAAAGCTCAAGGTCAAAGTCCACAAACTCCTCCACCAAGAACCTCTCCTTTTCTCCATGATTGGCTTTTACCTTCTGAAGGTCCTGTAGGCTTTTTATCAAGTACTGTCCCTTGCCATCGTACCCCAAAGCCTCCGCCTTCACCACCACGGGAAGGTTCAAAAGCCCTACCTTTTGTTCTAAATCCTCCTTAAAGGCTACGGTAAAAGTAGGTACTGGATAGCCTCTTCTTTTCAGAAAGAGCTTTTCTTTCACCTTACTCTTTTTTAGCCTCAAAATCTCTACGGAGGGAAAGGTCAAGGGCGCAGTCTTTTCCAAAACCTCCTCCGGTATGTGCTCAAACTCGTAGGTTATTACATCGCAGAGCTTAACAAACTCATCTATTTGACTGTAGTCAAAGCAAAGGTCTGCCACTTTGCGGGCTGGGGAGCGGGGCGTATCGTCTGCTACGAAAAACTCAAAGCCAAGCTTTCTCCCCTCTAAGATAGTCATCCAACCCAACTGCCCACCACCGAGGATTCCAACCCTCATCAGTAGCTCCTCTGGGCAGGTTCATACTTAACAATGTTCACGGGTATGTATTCAAGCTCAAGGCGGTCCCCCACCTTTCGGACCAAGGTATGTTTTAAGAAGTTTTTGTCATCCCTGTTTGGATAGTCTTCCCTCATGTGCCCTCCCCTTGATTCCTTCCTGTGTAGGGCAGAAAAGGCAACCACCCTCGCCAGCTCTAACATGTTTCTGAGTTCCAAAAGCTCCACCAGATTGGTATTAAACACCTTGCTTTTATCCACCACTGGAATGTGTTCCCATCTCTTTAAAAGTTCCCCAAGCTCCTCATAGGCTGACTTAAGGGACTTCTCATCCCTAAATATTCCCACCTTTTCCCAAGTGATGTCTCCCATGCGTTTTCTGATTTCCGCTAACTTTTCCGTACCCTCCCTCTTCATAAGCCCCTCTATAAACTCCTGAGCCCTCTTCTCTTCACCTTCTGTGAGGGGTAGCCAATCCACCTGCTTGGCATATTCCCTTGCGGATATTCCGCAGAACTTGCCAAAAACCAAAATTTCCGTTAGAGAGTTCCCTCCCAATCGGTTGGCACCATGCACCGAAACGCAGGCACACTCTCCCACCGCATAGAGCCCTTCCAGCTCGGTCCCGCTGGTTCTGTAATTTACCACATGGATACCACCCATACAGTAGTGGGCGGTTGGTCTTATGGGCACCAAGTCCTTAACTGGGTCCACACCTTCAAAATCTATGGCAAGCTGTCTTACCTGAGGAAGCCTTTCCTTGATCTTTTCTTCTCCCAAGTGTCTAAGGTCCAGATACACATAGGCGGAGGTGCCCTCTCCTACACCCCTACCTTCCCTTATTTCATATTCTATAGCCCTTGAAACCATATCTCTTGGTGCCAACTCCATCTTCTCAGGTGCATACCTTTGCATAAACCTCTCTCCCAGGGCGTTGAGGAGATACCCACCTTCTCCCCTACAGGCTTCCGAGAGCAGTATTCCCGTCTTTGCCAGGCCTGTGGGATGAAACTGGATAAATTCCATATCCTTTAGAGAAAGCCCTGCCCTTAATGCAGCTGCCACTCCGTCCCCCGTATTGCCTATGGCGTTGGTGCTTCTCTTCCAGTAAATGCGGGCAAAGCCTCCTGTAGCCAATATTACCGCCTTTGCCCTAAGGTTTACAACTTCTCCGTTTTTTATGTCATAGAGGGCTACACCCTTTACCCTGTTGCCATCGTGGATGATGTCCAACAAGAAGTACTCGTTGTAAAAGTGAATGTTTTCCCTTGCCAAAGCTTGCTCAAAGAGGGTGTGTAGGATCACATGCCCAGTCCTGTCTGCAGAAAAGACGGTCCTTGGGAAGGACGCACCACCAAAAGGTCTTTGGGCGATCCTGCCATCTGGCAGGCGAGAAAAGGGCACACCCCATCGGTCCAGCTCGTATATGATCTCCGGGGCGTTTTCGCACATAAAAAAGACTGCCTCTTGGTCTGCCAGAAAGTCAGAACCCTTTATGGTATCAAAGGCATGGGAGGCGGGCGAATCGTCAGGAATTACATTCCCAAGGGCTGCGTTTATGCCACCTTGCGCTGCACCCGTGTGGGAACGAGTGGGATACACCTTTGAAACTACCGCCACTCGGATGGTTGGGTCCAAGCTTGCCTCTATGGCAGCCCTCAAACCAGCACCACCAGCACCAACCACTACCACATCGTAGTAATTCATAGGGAAATTATACTACCAGACGACCACCTTCTGTGCTGTAAGAATGAGCTCTGCAATATCCTCATAAGACTTTAACTTATCTGGGCTTACCTTCAATCCCCTACCTTCCACATCCTCTTTGCATGCATACCAGTTTTTCTTGTATGGAAACCTAAGCACAGCGTCCTGAACCAACACCACAATATCGTCCTCTCCCACCAAGTCGGAGCTGAAGTCTCCCAGCTTTCTAACCAACCACAGGGTCTTTACCATACCAGAACCGCCTCCGAGGAAGCCAACATGTCTTTTACGCTTTCCATGTTTACAAACTCCACATCCACTGCAAAGTCTTCCCTTTTTAGCCCCCTCTCTTCCGCGGATAGATCTTCCACGAAGAGCTTAACATTTACATAACCCATGTTCTCCAAGAGCTTTTCAAAGTTATGTATAAGGAGTTTTTCATGCTTCCACTTGGTTAGAGCATAAACTCCATCCTTTATAAAGACAAGGAAAACCTCGTGGTTTATACCCAAAGCTAAGGCAACCCTTAAGGCTTCGTGGCACCTCCAAGAGAACGGGTCTCCTTTTACCAAAAGTAGAACGCGCATTAAGTTTTTTGAGAAGTTTCCTGAGGAGTCTCTTGAAGAATTTCTGGAGATTTAGCCCTTTGCAAGATCTTAACTACTACCCATCTTTTTGTTTTTGAGAGAGGCCTTGTTTCCCTTATGACTACTACGTCTCCCACCCTACACTCGTTGTTGGGATCATGGGCGTGGTATTTTTTGCTCTTTATGATGTGCTTTTTGTATATAGGGTGGGACACTTTTCTATCCACACGCACCACCACCGTTTTGTCCATTTTGTCGCTAACAACAACACCCACAAACTCCTTTCTTTTCGTGTGCCAGCTCATTTTTGTCCCTCCATCTGCTTTTCCCTGATAATGGTTAGAACCCTTGCTAAGTCTCTTCTTGCTTTCCTGATAGCCATCTTATCCTTAAGTCCTTCTATTTGCTTTTTAAAGCGTAAGTTTAGAATCTCTCTTCTGAGTTCTTCCTCTTTTTTCAAGAGGTCTTGGAGAGAAAGCTTTCTGAGTTCCTTAGCCTTCATGCTCCAATACCTCCGTGCTTTTTGACAAGCCTCACCTTTATAGGCAATTTAGACGCCACCAGCCTGCAAGCCTCTTCCGCCACATCCTCCGACACACCTGAGAATTCATAGAGAATCCTACCTGGCTTTACCACCGCCACAAAGCCCTCAGGGTCACCCTTTCCACCACCCATACGAACCTCATTGGGCTTCCTGGTGTAAGGCTTGTCAGGAAAGATAGTGACCCATATCTTCGCACCCTTTTTCAGAGCTCTGACCAAAGTGACCCTGCCTGCTTCTATCTGCCTTTGGGTGAGCCAATGAGCCTCTAAGGCTTGTATGCCGTACTCTCCAAAGGATACTTTATTACCCCTGAAGGCTTTACCTTTTAATGTTCCTCTTTGCTGTTTTCTAAACTTTGTTTTTTTAGGTGCCAAGAAAGACATCTTAGACTACCTCCTTTTCTGCTCTTTTAAGGTCCTCTTCTATCTTTTTGATGATTTCCTCTTTGCCACCCTTTAGGATGTCTCCCTTGTATATCCAAACCTTCACACCCAAGACGCCGTACTTGGTCTGGGCTACCGCAAAACCGTAGTCTATGTCCGCCCTTAGGGTCTGAAGGGGCATCCTTCCCACCAGGAACCACTCTGCCCTTGCCAGTTCCGCACCACCAATCCTTCCCTTCACCTGAACCTTTACACCTTTTGCCCCTGCCTTTAGGGCATTGTCTATTGCCCTTTTCATTGCTCGCCTGTGGGAGACCCTTCTTTCTATCTGAAGGGCAATTTCCTCCGCCACAAGCTGGGCATCCAGCTCGGGAGTTCTAACCTCCTCCACGTTTATGTTGTAGTTATAACCGGGAGCTATAGCCAAGAGGTCCTTCCTCAGCTGTTCTACCTCTGCACCCTTGCGACCTATTATGATTCCAGGTCTGGCCACTAAAATCCTTATCCTTATCTTCTCCGCCGCCCTCTCAATGATTACCTTAGAAACACCCGCTGCGTAGTAGCGTTTTTTTATGTATTCCTTTATCTTTAAGTCTTGATGCAGGAGCTTTGTGTATTCCCTTTTGTCTGCGTACCACTTGGAGGTCCAATCCTTTGTAATACCAAGCCTAAACCCAATAGGATGTGTTTTCTGACCCATCAGCCTTCCTCCTTCCTTTCTTCTAACACAATAGTTATGTGAGAAGTTCTCTTTCTCACCATAGTCGCCCTACCGTGGGCCCTGGGGATCCACTTTTTGTACATGGGGCCATCATCCGCCACTGCCTTTTTTATGTAAAGACTGTCAAGGTCCAGACCCTTCTGTTCTGCGTTAGCCAATGCACTCTTTAGCACACCTTCTACGATCTTTGCTGACTTTTTGGGGATGAGCTTTAGCTGATACAAGGCATCTCCCGCTTTCATCCCCTGTATGACCCTCAGCACCTGCCTTGCCTTTAGAGGAGAGATCTTAGCATACCTTAAAATTGCCCTCGCTTCCATGTTTTCACCTCACTTCTTCTTGGCCACCTTTGAAGACTTCTCCGGGTGGCCCTTAAAGGTCCTGGTGGGAGCAAACTCACCCAACTTATGTCCCACCATATCAGAAGTAATATAAACGGGCACAAAGGTTTTGCCGTTATGAACTGCTATGGTGTGACCTACAAACTCAGGTATTATGGTGGTGTCCCTGCTGTAAGTTTTTATAACCTTCCTTTCTCCTGTCTGGTTCATCTTCCTTATCCTACTCCAAAGCTTTGGATCAACCCAGGCCTTTTTATCCACCAGCTTTCTGTATTGCTCCCAGATCTCCTTGTACTTTTGGTAGGCCCTTTCGAAAAGCTCTGGTGTGTGTTGGACCTTCCTTACCTTTTTGTATACCCTCTGAACCTTCTTGTATAGCTTTAGAAATGTGTCAAGGTCCTCAATAAGCTTATTCCTTTTGTTCCAAGCACCTTTGAAACCCATTACTTAATGCCCTCCTTTAGAGGTTTACCCTTCCTGTTAACAAGAATAAACTTGTCTGAGTACTTTTTGCCCCTTCTGGTCTTGTATCCCTTGGTCTTCCATCCCCAAGGAGATTCTGGGTGCTTTCCTTTGGTTTTACCCTCACCACCACCGTGAGGGTGGTCCACTGGGTTCATGGCGGTTCCACGAGTATGAGGTCTCCAGCCAAGCCAACGGTATCTACCAGCCTTTCCGTACTTTACAAGCTCGTGCTCTGCCAAACCAACCGCACCTACGGTAGCCATGCACCTTTGGTGGATGAGTCTTATCTCTCCAGAGGGTAACCTAACCTGCACATAATCACCAACCTTACCCAAAACCTGCGCAGAGGTACCCGCAGCCCTAACCAGCTGACCACCCTTTCCAGGGTGAAGTTCTATGTTGTGGATTATAGTTCCTACAGGGATGTACTTCAAAGGTAATGCGTTGCCGGGTTTTATTTCTGGAAGTTCCTTCCCTGCCTCTGCGTCTTCGTAGGATATGGACATGACGGTATCTCCAACCTTGAGACCTTCGGGCCAGATAATATACCTCTTTTCACCGTCTGCGTAGTGTAGCAATGCTATACGGGCAGACCTGAAGGGGTCATACTCTATTGCCGCTACCTTGGCGGGCACAAGGCTCTTATCCCTTTTGAAGTCTATAATCCTGTATCTCTTTTTGTGTCCTCCACCCCTTGACCTTACAGTGATCTTACCATGAGAGCGCCCTTTAGCCCTTTTGTAAAAGTAGGTCAAGGACTTTTCGGGCTCACTCTTGGTGATCTCTGCAAAGTCATAGAGGACCGCATGCCTCTGTCCATTGGTAACCGGCTTTAACTTTCTTACACCCATGTTTTTACCTCACCTTTGAAAGGTCTATTTCCTGAGAAGGGTCTATGGTTACTATGGCCTTTTTGTAAGCCTTTGTGTAACCATACTTTCTGAACTTTCCAAAGACCCTTCTCTTTCTTGGTTTAACGATCATGGTATTAACCTTTAGCACCTTTACACCAAAGAGGGTTTGTATAGCGTGCTTTATCTCGTGCTTGTTGGCATCCATTGCCACCTCAAAGGTGTACTTTTTCAATTCCATAAGTCTGTTACTCTTCTCGGTTATTATGGGTCTTATTATGATCTCCTCCGGCCTTCTCATGAGCCCAACCTCTCGTAGATCTTTTCCAAAGACGGTCTTGTAATAATCAAATGGTCTGCCCAAAGGATGTCGTAAACGTTCAGCCCCTCTACGGGAAGGACCTTCGCATAAGGAAGGTTTCTGAAGGATTTATAGATCACCTCATCCTTTTCAGGGAGTATCACAAGAACCTTCTTACCCTCCAAACCTTGGTTACGTAGGAACTCCACCGCCTTTTTGGTTTTTGGTACATCTCCTATGGGAATCTGATCCACCAAGCTTATTGCTTTTTCTTGAACTTTGGAAGAGAGTGCCATTTTCAAAGCTAACTTTCTCACCTTCTTAGGTAATGGGTAGTAGTAGTCCCTTGGCTTTGGTCCATGGGCTACACCACCACCTACGAAGATGGGGGCACCTCTGTCTCCGTGTCTAGCGTTTCCCGTCCCCTTCTGAGGTAGGATCTTCCTTCCGCTGTATGCTACTTCACCGCGGGTCTTTGTGCTATGGGTTCCCTGCCTTCGGCAGGCTAGTTGCCACTTGACCACTTCCCAAAGGACATGCTTTTTCACTTCAACACCAAATATGTCCTCTCTAAGTTCGCTCAGCTCACTCATTGCTCATTCCTCACCAGGTTTTCTGGTATATGCTTTATTCTATTTAACTTTAGCCTTTGAGACTTTCTGTAGGCAATCCTAGTCTTCTCTACGATCACAATACCCTTTGGATGACCAGGTACAGAACCTTTTACGAGGATTACTTCCAGATCTGGTAGAACATCCACCACCAGCAAGGATTGAACTCTGACCGTCTCTGCACCCCAATGCCCAGCCATCCTTTTACCCTTCCAAACCCTTCCTGGGTCTGTTCTTTGACCTATTGAACCTACAGCTCTGTGGTATCTGTGTCCGTGGGACTTAGGAAATCCTCCAAAATCCCACCTCTTCATAGTACCTGCAAAACCTCTACCCTTGCTGATGCCTACCACATCTACCAGCTCTCCGGGCTTAAAAAGGTCTGCCACCGTCAGTTCCTGACCCACTTGATAATCTTGTGGATTTTCCACTCTGAACTCTTTAAGCCTTCTCAAAAGCTTAACTCCCGCTTTCTTTAAATGACCTATCTCCGGCTTTGTCAGTTTTTTCTCTGTAGTTTCAAAGGCTCCCAATTGGATCGCATTGTAGCCATCCTTTTCCACTGTTTTGATAGCAACTACCGTGTGCTTTGGCACCTTTATGGCTGTTACGGGCACTGCGGTGCCATCCTTTAAAAATACCCTAGTCATTCCAAGTTTTATTCCAAAAGCTCCAAGACCCATGGCATCAACTCCTTATCTTTAGCTCTACACTTACTCCCGCTGGAAGGTTCAGGTTCATTAGGGATTCTACCGTTTGAGGTGTTATCCTCACTATGTCTAAAATCCTCTTGTGTTCTCTTATTTCAAAGTGCTCACGAGACTGATCAAACTTGTGAGGGGAGCGCAGGACTACCCATCTCCTCCTTCTGGTAGGTAGGGGGATGGGACCCTTCACCATACCCCCCGTCCTTTTCACCACATCCACTATCTGCTTAACAGACTGATCCAGCACCCTGTGATCGTAGGACTTCAGCTTTATTCGTATTATCTCCTGCTCCATTTTTTACACCTCAATCAAGTATTTTTGTAACGACACCTGCACCGACGGTCTTACCACCTTCCCTTATAGCAAACCTCAAACCTTCCTCCATAGCCACAGGCTTTATCAACTCCACCTCAAGCTCCACATTGTCCCCAGGCATGACCATCTCCTGCCCCTCAGGCAACTTCACTATCACACCTGTCACGTCCGCTGTCCTAAAGTAAAACTGTGGCCTGTAGTTGACAAAGAACGGACTGTGTCTTCCACCCTCTTCCTTGGTGAGAATATACACCTGTGCCCTAAACCTCCTGTGAGGCTTCACTGTCCCCGGCTTTGCCAATACCTGACCCCTCTCCACATCATCCTTACCCACTCCCCTCAACAGCACACCTATGTTGTCTCCAGGAAGTGCTTCATCAAGAACCTTCCTGAACATCTCTATAGAAGTTGCCACCGTCTTCAAGGGCTCCTCCCTAAGTCCTACAATCTCCACCTCCTCGCCAGGCTTTAGGGTTCCCCTTTCTACCCTTCCTGTCACCACCGTTCCACGACCAGAGATGCTAAAGACGTCCTCTATGGGCATCAAGAAGGGTTTGTCTGACTCTCTTACAGGTGTGGGTATGTATTCATCCATAGCGTTCACAAGCTCCACTATGGCATTACACCACTTGTCTGGCTTTCCTGCTTCCAGCTCCTGCAAAGCTCCCAAAGCAGAACCCCTTATAACTGGCACATCATCTCCAGGAAATTCGTATTTGTTCAAAAGCTCTCTCACTTCAAGCTCTACCAAGTCCAGAAGCTCTGGGTCATCTACCATATCGCACTTATTCATAAAGACCACGATGTATGGAACATTAACCTGTCTTGCAAGCAATACGTGTTCCCTTGTCTGGGGCATAGGTCCGTCGGCGGCGGATACCACAAGAATAGCACCGTCCATCTGAGCGGCGCCCGTGATCATGTTCTTTATGTAGTCTGCGTGTCCGGGGCAATCTATGTGGGCGTAGTGTCTTTTGGCACTTTCATACTCCACGTGGGTTATGTTGATGGTGATACCTCTTTCTTTTTCTTCTGGAGCCTTGTCTATTTCTTCGTATTTCATGCATCTGGCCTTACCGCCTGGCAGTACACCTGCGGCAAGGACGCATGTTATGGCAGAGGTTAGGGTAGATTTACCGTGGTCTACGTGCCCTATTGTTCCTACGTTTACGTGCTCCTTCTCTCTTACAAACTTCTCCTTTGCCATGTTTTACCTCCTGTTAAGATTTTGCTGCGGCGGACCTTTCTCCAATTATCTGCTCCGCCACATGCTGTGGTACTTCTTCATAATGAGAAAATTTCATTATAAAGGTTCCTCTTCCCTGTGTCAAGCTCCTTAGTGTGGTAGCATAGCCAAACATCTCCGCAAGTGGCACATATGCTCTAACCACCGTAATAACTCCCTTGTTTTCCATTCCCATAATCTTACCTCTACGAGAGTTAAGGTCTCCGATAACATCCCCTACGTATTCGTCGGGTGTTTCCACCTCCACCTCCATTATGGGTTCTAAGAGCACAGGGTCTGCCTTTTTCATTGCTTCCTTAAAGGCTATAGAACCTGCTATTTGGAAGGCTATGTCTGAGGAGTCCACCTCGTGGTAAGAACCGTCAAAAAGTCTCACCTTCACATCCACCACCGGATATCCAGCCAACACTCCGTTTTGCATTGCCTCCCTCACACCCTTTTCCACGGAGGGAATAAATTCTTTTGGAATGACTCCACCCACTATGGCGTTTTCAAAAACAAAACCTTGACCTCTCTCTAAGGGTTCTATTTCAATTACTACGTGTCCGTATTGACCTCTTCCACCGGTCTGTCTTATGAACTTACCTTCCGCCACCGCTTTCTTTCTGATGGTTTCCTTATAAGCAACTTGAGGCTTGCCTACGTTGACTTCCACTCCGTACTCCCTTTTCATTCTGTCCACTATAATCTCCAAGTGCAACTCTCCCATACCGTGTATGAGTACTTGACCTGTCTCCTGATCCACAGTAGCCTTGAAGGTTGGGTCTTCCTTCATAAACTTGTTGAGAACGTGAGATAGCTTTTCCTGATCCTTTTTAGTTTTCGGTTCTATTGCCATAGATATAACCGGTTCTGGGAACTCAAGCTTTTCTAAAACTATGGGTGCCTTCTCATCACAGATGGTATCTCCAGTAGTGGCATCCAAACCTACCGCAGCAACGATCTCTCCCGCTGCAGCCTCCTGCACGTCCTCCCGAGAGTTGGCGTGCATTAGAAGTAGCCTTCCTATTCTTTCCTTTTTATCCTTGGTGGCATTGTACACGTAAGAGCCCGCAAAAACCTTTCCAGAGAAGACCCTAAAGTAGGTTAGCTGACCTGCATAGGGGTCGCTCATCACCTTGAAGACATACCCACAGAAGGGCTCATCATCCAAGGGCTTTCTTTCTTCCTCCTCACCGGTCTTTGGATTTGTTCCCTTAACTGGAGGAACATCCAAGGGTGAGGGCAGGTAATCTATAACCGCATCAAGCAGTGGTTGAATTCCCTTGTTCTTGAAGGCTGAACCACAGAGCACAGGCACAAGCTTTCTCTCTATGGTTGCTTTCCTTAAAACCTTCTTTAGGTCAGAAACGGGAATCTCCTCTCCCTCCAGATACCTCATCATAAGTTCATCATCGTGTTCTACTATAGCTTCCACCATCTTAGCCCTCCACTCCTCCGCCTTTTCTCTGTACTCTTCAGGAATGTCCACGATCTCATACTTAGCACCGAGTGTTTCCTCCAGCCAGATGATGGCCTTCATTTCCATAAGGTCAACTACACCCTTAAACTGATCTTCCGCTCCAATGGGAATTTGAATCGCCACGGGTTTTATGCTGAGCTTGTTTTCTATTTCCTTAAGTACCCTGTAAAAGTCCGCCCCAAGCCTGTCCAATTTGTTGATAAAGGCAATCCTCGGCACTCCAAACCTGTCCGCCCACCTCCAGTTGGCTTCCGATTGAGGCTGAACACCTTCCACTGCGGAGAAGATGAAGATAATGCCGTCCAAGACCTTCATAGAGCGTACCACTTCCACCGAAAAGTCTACGTGTCCGGGCGTGTCTATGATGTTGATCTGATGGTCCTTCCAGTAGCATGCGGTGGTAGCAGCGGTGATGGTTATACCCCTTTCCTTCTCCTGGGGCATCCAGTCCATAACTGCGGCGCCTTCGTGGACCTCTCCGATCTTGTAAGTTTTGCCCGTGTAGTAGAGAATTCTCTCGGTGGTGGTAGTTTTACCCGCGTCAATGTGGGCTACTATACCTATGTTTCTTAGCTTTTCTATGGGCACTATCCTTGGCATGTTATCCTCCTTACCATCTAAAGTGAGCAAAGACTTTATTAGCCTCTGCCATTCTATGGGTTTCTTCCTTCTTCTTTATGGCACCACCTTTACCTTCCAAAGCATCCAATAGCTCCGCCTTCAACCTCTCTATCATCGTGTAGCTACCCCTGTGCCTTGGTCTTTCCCTTGCCGCTTCCACGAGCCATTTTATGGCTAAACTGATCTGCCTCCTTGGTGGCACCTCTATGGGTACCTGATAGGTAGCACCGCCTACCCTTCTCGGTCTAACTTCATACTCAGGCTTTAGATTTTCAACCACCTTATGAAGAAGCTCCACGGGGGACATTTTTGCTTCCTTTGCCGCCTCCTCTAAAGCGGTATATACGATCCACTCCGCTACACTTTTTTTGCCATCCTTCATAACCTTGTTTATGAGCTTATGCACTAACACGTCTCCGTATTTAGGGTCTGGTGGAATCTCCCTTGGTTTTACTGGACCTTTTCTGGGCATTACTTCTTACCTCCCGCTTGAGCTTGTTGCTTTGGCCTCTTGGTGCCATATTTGGACCTTGACTGTCTTCTGTTGGCGACGCCTGCCGCATCCAAGGCTCCTCTTACTATCTTATATCTAACACCCGGAAGGTCCTTTACCCTACCGCCTCTTACTAACACTATGGAGTGCTCTTGAAGGTTGTGCCCTTCTCCTGGGATGTAGGCGGTAACCTCTATGCCGTTGGAGAGTCTAACCCTTGCAACCTTTCTGAGGGCAGAGTTTGGCTTCTTAGGAGTTACTGTATATACCCTAACGCATATACCCCTCTTTTGAGGGTTGCCCTGTAGGGCAGGCGCCTTGCTCTTTTTCTTCTTCTTTTCCCTTCCGTACTTTACGAGCTGATTAAAGGTCGGCATCTCAACCTCCTTAAGCAAGCTATTAATTATACCACATCTTTTTTAACTTTCACCTCTTCCACCTCAACCATGCTGTATTCTCCGTGCCCAGTTCCTGCAGGAATTATGTTTCCTATGATCACGTTTTCCTTTATACCTCTCAGTTCATCCACCCTTCCCTCGCAGGCTGCGTCCGTAAGCACCTTTGTGGTTTCTTGGAACGACGCTGCAGAGATCCAACTGCTAGAGCTCAGCGCAGCCTTTGAAATACCCACGAGCACAGGCTCCACCTTGGGTATCTTTCCTCCTTCTTCTTGTATTCTCTTTATCTCTTCTTTCAACTCTTCAATATCCACTTCTTCGTTTATAAGGAACCTGCTGTCGCCTGGATCTACTACCCTTCTCTTCCTAAGCATTTGCCTTATGATGATCTCAAAGTGCTTGTCGTTTATATCCACGCCCTGCAGTCTATAAACCATCTGCACTTCTTTTAGGAGGAACTTCTGCAATTCTGCCACTCCCTTTATCCTTAGTATTTCGTGGGGGTCCGGAATTCCATCCGTTAGAGGATCTCCCGCGTTGACCTTGTCTCCGTCTCTGACTTGAAGGTGCTTGCCTTTTGGCACAAAGTATTCCCTCTGCAAGCCTGTTTCCTTGTTATAGACCACTACCTTATAGCCCTTTCCTTTTATCCTTACTTGTCCATCTATTTCTGCCTCTATTCTGTCGGTGATCTTGGTTCCCTTTTGTATATACTGTCCGTGTTTTACCAAGATGTATTCGTCCTTTCTGATGTTGTATTTTCTTGTTTCTCCGGTTCTTGGATTGAAGAGGATTACATCGTCTGCATCCTCGTATATTCTAACAATACCATCTATTTCAGACAGTATGGCTGGATTCTTGGGGCGCCTTGCTTCAAAGAGCTCTTCCACACGAGGCAAACCACCCACAATGTCCCTCACCTTTGCCATCTCTTTGGGGATCCTTGCCAGTACATCTCCGGGCTGGACATAGAGATCCTTTACCACATAGAACCTGTGTTGTATCTCCATTCCCTCCGATTCACTACATGTAGGACACAGATGCCACTCTGTGCTTATGTTTTCGGAGGGTATGCTTATTATGGAGTTGACCGGCAGGTCGTAGACCACTTCCCTTCCATCCTCTGTCAGGACCACTATTCTTGGAGTGTGTAGCATAGCGTCCTTAGGTCTGGTAAAGGCCACAACGGTGGATGTCTTTCCTGTCAATGGGTCTCTCTCTTCTTTGACCGTAATGTCCAAGGCTATGTCCTTTAGTTCTACTTTGCCAGCTACCTCTGAAATTATGTAGGTGTTGAAGGGGTCCCACTCTGCCAGGAGGGTGTTTTCCTTTACAAAGTCTCCCTCATTTACCTTTATCTCCGCCGCATACGGCACCGCGTGTCTTTCTATCATCCTTCCCTCTTTATCTACAATTCCTATGGCACCATCCTTTGATATGTTTATCTTCTTGCCTTCCCTGTTGGTGATCAGCTTGATGTTGTAAAACTTAACGTAGCCTTCCGTTTCGTTGAGAAGTTCTCCTTTTGCCCTTTCTGCGATAGCAGCACCACCTATGTGGAAGGTCCTCATTGTTAGCTGAGTTCCCGGCTCACCAATGGATTGGGCTGCAATTATACCAACCGCTTCGCCCACATCCACAAGCTTGCGTTGTGAAAGGTCCCATCCGTAGCACATTGCACACACGCCGAATTCTGCCTCGCAGGTGAGTGGGGACCTAACCATAACCTTTTCTATACCTCTGTGCACTATTTTGTCTGCCAATTCTGGGTCTATTATGGTGTTTCTTTGGGCTATAACCTCTCCTGTGTATGGGTCTATCACATCCTCCGCCAAGGTCCTGCCTATGATCCTATCCTTTAGGGGCACCTTTTCTTCTCCCCCTTCCACTATGGGGGTCATTTCTATACCCTTTGTGGTTCCACAGTCCTTTTGGGTTATAAGAATGTCTTGGGCTACGTCCACTAACCTTCTGGTTAGGTATCCTGCAAAGGCGGTTTTCAAAGCGGTGTCCGCAAGACCTTTCCTTGCACCGTAGGTGGATATAAAGTACTCAAGAACCGATAGACCTTCTCTAAAGTTGGAGGTTATCGGTGTTTCTATGAACTCACCCGTGTGCTTTGCCATCAAACCTCTCATCGCAGCTAGCTGTCTGATCTGGTCTCTGTTACCTCTCGCACCGGAGTTCGCCATCATGTATATGGGGTTAAATGTGCCAGGATAGACCTTGTCTCTCTCCTTTCTTGGAGACTTCTCTATTTCCTCAAACATAGCCCGAGATACTCTGTCTGTTATATCGGACCAAACATCAATGATCCTGTTGTATCTCTCCTTGGCAGTTATTAGACCTCTTCTATGTTGTTCTGTGATCTCGTCGGTCTTTTCAAAACCTTCTTTTAGGATTTCCCCTTTAACTTGAGGCACCTTTAGGTCCTCTATACCAATGGATACAGCAGCCTTTGTTGCCATCTTGAAGCCAAGGTCTTTTAGGTCATCCAAGAATTGGGCAGTTCTCTCCACACCGTATTTTTCGTAAACCTTAGAAATCAACTTTGATATACCCTTCTTATCAATCACCTCATTGACAAAGGGGAAATCCTCGGGCAGTATGCTGTTCAAGAGGACTCTACCGGGGGTGGTTTCTATCACCTTGCCTTTTTCTACGAGCTTTATGGGTGCATGAATATCAACCACACCATTCTCCAAAGCCAAAAGCACCTGCTTTCTGTTAAAGAAGAGCTTTCCTTCACCCTTCGCACCTTTAACTTCTTGCGTGATGTAATACACACCCAGGACTATATCCTGAGAGGGCAAGGTTATAGGCTTTCCGTGGGCTGGGGAGAGGATGTTTTGAGTAGAAAGCATAAGGATGTATGCTTCCAACTGTGCATGTATGCCAAGGGGGACGTGCACTGCCATTTGGTCTCCGTCAAAGTCCGCATTGAAGGGTGGGCAAACTAAGGGGTGCAGTTGGATCGCCTTACCATCTACCAAGACGGGTTCAAAGGCCTGTATGGACATTCTGTGGAGGGTGGGTGCCCTGTTCAAGAGCACGGGGTGCTGCTTTACCACTTCTTCCAAGCATTCCCAAGCTTCGGGAGTTTGATTTTCTACCAGTTTTTTGGCGCTTTTTATGGATGTAGCATAACCCTTTTCCTCCAAACGCCTGTACACAAAGGGCTTAAAAAGCTCCAAAGCCATGATCCGTGGTAATCCGCACTGGTGCATCTTGAGCTCCGGACCCACCACGATCACACTTCTTCCTGAGTAGTCTACCCTTTTTCCTAAGAGGTTCTGCCTGAACCTACCTTGCTTACCCTTCAAGTAATCTGCCAAAGACTTTAAGGCTCTTCCGTTTTGGGTGATCGTTCTGCCACTCTTTCCGTTGTCAATGAGGGCGTTTACTACTTCTTGGAGCATTCTCTTTTCGTTTCTTATTATGATCTCCGGTGCATCAAGCTCTATAAGTCTCTTTAGCCTGTTGTTTCTGTTTATGATCCTTCTGTACAGGTCGTTGAGGTCCGAGGAGGCAAACCTCCCACCGTCTAAGGCTACCAAAGGCCTGAGCTCTGGGGGTAAAACGGGCAGGACCTCCAAAACCATCCACTCAGGCTTGTTTCCACTTTTTATAAAGCCCTCTACGAGTTTCAAAACCTTCAACTGTTTCTTTATCTTGCTCTCAGAAAGCTCCCGTACCACCAAGCTTCTTATATCTTCCTTAATCTTTTCAAAGACGGGTATGTCTTTTTTCTTTTCCCTTTGCACCTCATAGAATCTTTGAATTGCCTCCCTTCCAGTGAGGCAACCTTCACAGTCTTGGGAAGAGACCTCTCCCGTTTGCGGGTTCAGGTAAAGCTCTTCGTTAAAGATACCAAGGAGGGCTTGCTCTAAGGTCATACCCTCTGGCATGGAGAGGTTCAAACCATAGAGTCGGAAGTTGTCCGCCACTGTTTTGACCATCTTGTGATAGAGCTTTTTATACTTGACCTCCAGTTCTTTGCCCATGTCCTCAAAGGAGAGGCTGTAGGGCTTGACCTCTTCCCTTAGTTTCTTGGCGTAAGCCTCCAGGTCCAAAGCGGAGAGGACCCTTTTGATCATTTCCGCACCCATACCACCTTCGTACTTGTGTTCCAAGTTGCCCGCGTACTGGGAGAGGTAGGTGTCTTCATCCACCACGTGCAGGCGGACAAAGACTGTGTTGCCCATATCGTCCTTTATGGGAATGGTGTCCTCCGCTTGTTCAAAGGCTTCCCGTTCCTCTTCGCTTGGATATTCTATGACCAAGTAGGATTCAAAGTAGGTAACCCGTTCCACATCTCTGGTGGAAAGACCCAAAAGGGTTCCAATCTTGGAGGGGGTGCTCTTTAGGAACCATATGTGGACGACGGGAGCGGCAAGTTCAATATGCCCAAACCTCTGCCTACGCACGTAGGATCTAGTGACCTCCACTCCACACCTATCACAGATGGTACCCTCATACCTTTTTCCTCTGTATTTGCCACACAGACATTCATAGTCCTTTATGGGTCCAAAGATCTTGGCGCAGAAGAGTCCGTCCTTCTCAGGCTTATGGGTTCTGTAGTTTATGGTTTCAGGTTTTTTGACCTCCCCGTAGCTCCAGCTTCTTATCTCCTCTGGGGAGGCAAGCATAAGCTTTATTCTTTCAAAAGGTAAAAGACCCTTCCTCATTGCTCTTCCTCCGTCTTTTCTACTTTATCGCAGGGCATTTCTGCCCCGTTTTCACACTTAACATCAAGAC
>WYEK01000048.1 GCA_009903855.1 Thermocrinis sp. | reverse complement strand
ATTGTCTGTGCGCCCACCGATACTATCTACGGGCTTTTGGCGGATGCGGGCAACAGAAAGGCGGTGGAGAGGCTTTACGAGTTCAGAAGGCCCTCCGGCAGACCCTTTATAGTGCTAATCCCTGAGGTGGAGGATGCCCTGAACTTTGACATACGTATGCCAAGGCTTGGCTTTCCGCTCCTTAGCTTAGGTTTAACGGTTATCTTCCAAAAGAGGACCACCATACCCACCTACTTGACACGGTGGAGAAAAAGCCTTGCACTGCGGGTTCCAATCCAGGGCACCTTTATAACAAAGCTCATGAAAAAGTTCCGCGGACCTCTGGTAGCACCCAGTGCAAACCCGGAAGGCATGCCCCCCGCAAGGGATGTAAAGGAGGCTATGGATTACTTTGGAGATAAGATAGACCTTTATGTGAGAGGGGCAAAGCTTGAGGGCAAGCCCTCCACCATCGTAAAGTTTGTCAGCGACAAAGCCATAAAGATCGTAAGGGAGGGCAATGTGCCGAAGGAAGAGGTCTTTCAAATAGTGCGCCTTCATCAAGATATAGGGGACCTTGTGCTCTCAGACACCCTTCCTTTTTTCTTTGAGCCTCTCCTTTAGGGTCTTTCTCTTGGGCTTGTCCGCCTTGTCCTCTGCACCGCTAAAGATGGCTGACTTTAAAAGTCTTTCTCTCTCCTCCTCTTCCTTTCTTACCTGCTCCTCCACCTCCTCTTGGGAGGCGATCTGAACTTTTATCAGATCCTCCAGAACCCTTTCCTTTAGGGTAAAGAGCATGTTCTCAAAGAGCAAGAAGGCTTCCTTTTTGTACTCTACCAGTGGGTCCCTTGCGGCGTAGCCCCTTAGGTATATACCCTCTCTGAGCCTGTCAAGGATGTGAAGGTGTTCCCTCCAGAGGTGGTCCAGGTTAGAGAGGGCAATGACTTTGAGAATTTCCCTAAAGAGGGCTTCTCCCCACTGCCCTTTTTTCTCCTCCAATAGCTTTAAAACCTCCGAAACAAGCACTTCCAGGAGCTCTTCTTTATCCCTGACCTTGGGAATGGCTATATCCCTTCCCGTTAGCTCCCGCAGATAGTCCTGTAGGGGTTTTAGGTCCCAAAGCTCTGGCTCTTCCTCTGGTAAAAGCTCTGCGACCTTTTGGTTCAGAAGGTCCTCTGTCCATTCCTTTAGGTATTCCTCCAAGTCCTTGCCTTCCAATAGGTCCCTTCGCATACTGTACACTGCTTGCCTTTGGATGTTTGCTACGTTATCGTACTCCAAAAGACGCTTCCTTATCTGAAAGTTCTGGGCTTCTATCCTCTTTTGTGCGTTTTCGATTGCCTTTGTTACAATCCTGCTTTCTATGGGCTCCCCTTCGGGAATTTTGAGAAACTCCATCATCTTTTTTACTCTGTCTCCACCAAAGAGCCTGAGCAGGTCGTCCTCAAGGGAAAGGATAAAGCGGGATTCGCCGGGGTCCCCTTGTCTTCCAGCCCTACCCCTCAGCTGGTTGTCAATCCTTCTCGATTCGTGCCTTTCTGTGCCTATGACCAAAAGTCCTCCCAGTTCTATAACCTTCTTCTTCTCTTCTTCTGTGATCCTGTAAGCTTCCTCTAAGGCTTGCTTCCACTCCTCTTGGGTGGCGTTCTCGGGTATCTTACCCTTTTTCCTAAGGATCTCCTTTGCCAAGTATTCGGGGTTTCCGCCCAGGAGTATGTCTGTTCCCCTTCCTGCCATGTTGGTGGAGATGGTAACCGCCCCCAACCTTCCCGCCTGGGCTATGATCTCTGCCTCCTTTTCGTGGTGTTTGGCGTTTAGCACATTGTGAGGAATTTTTTTCTTCTCAAGGAGCTTGGAAAGATGTTCTGAGTCCTCTATGGAGATGGTGCCCACAAGGATAGGTCTTCCCTTCTTGTGCTCTTCCTCTATCAGTTTAACTACCGCGGACCACTTTTCCTTTTTTGTCTTAAAGACCATATCGGGCAGGTCCTTTCTACGCATGGGCTTGTAAGTGGGAACTACGATCACATCAAGCCCGTAGATTTCTTTGAACTCTAAGGCTTCCGTTTCTGCGGTGCCCGTCATACCCGCCAACTTTTGATAGAGCCTAAAGTAGTTTTGGAAGGTTATGCTTGCTAAGGTCTGGTTTTCCTGCTGAACGGGGACGCCTTCCTTTACCTCTATAGCTTGGTGGAGGCCGTCGGACCACCTCCTACCCGGAAGGACCCTTCCGGTGAATTCATCCACTATCAAAACCTCTCCATCCTTAACTATGTAGTGCACATCCCTTTTAAAAAGCTCGTGGGCCCTGAGGGCTTGGTGTATGGCGTGCAAGAGTTCTATGTGTTTAAGGTCGTAGAGGTTTTCAATACCCAAGAACTCCTCAAGCTTTCTTATGCCCCTCTCTGTGAGTTGCACCGTTCTGTTCTTTTCATCCACCACGTAGTCTTCGTCTCTCCGTAGCTGTCTTACCGCTTGGTCCGCCTTGTAATAGACGGAGGTGTCCATCTGGGAGGGACCAGAGATGATGAGGGGCACCCTTGCCTCATCTATGAGGATGGAATCCACCTCGTCCACTATGGCGTAGTGATGGCCTTTTACTTGGACGATTTCCTCAAGGCTGAAAGCCATGTTGTCCCGCAAATAATCAAAGCCAAATTCGTTGTTGGTGCCATAAGTTATGTGGGCTTGATAGGCTGACCTCCTGTCGCATGGCTCCAGTTTTGTAAAGAAGGCTTTCTTGGCGGACACGTTTACCATTTCGGAGGGCAAAAGTTCTTCAAAGTAGCCCTTGGGCCAAACCCTCCAGTCTTCCTCTATTGCCCTTTGAGCAAGCTCCTCATCCACCCACTCCACCCGGTAGGAGCTGTAATCGGAGTTTATTACGCCTACTTCCAAGCCCAAAAACTTGTATATGGGACCCATCCATTGGGCGTCCCTTCTTGCCAAGTAGTCGTTAACCGTCACCACATGGACTCCCCTATCCGTTAATGCGTTGGCGTAGGCGGAGGAGGTTGCCACCAAGGTCTTTCCTTCTCCCGTCTTCATCTCTGCGATCTTGCCCTCATGAAGGACAAGCCCACCCAAAAGTTGCACATCAAAGAACCTTAGCCCGAGGGTCCTCTTTCCCGCCTCCCTCACCAAGGCAAAGGCAAGGAGCACCTCTTCGGTTATCCTCCCTTTGGTGATCTGGTCCTTTAACTCCTCATTCTGGGATACTTTGTAAAATAGTTCCCTTGAAAGGGAGACAAGCTCCCTGTTGGAAAGCTCGTCCAATTCCTTTTCCTTTTGGTTGATCTTCTCCACAAACTTTCTTAGGCGTTTTACTTCCCTTTCGTTTTTCGTACCGATGAGCTTCTTTAAAAGCCAATTTATCATAGCAATATAAATATATTACAGTTCTACCATAACCTCTTCCAGTAGCTTAATGAGTTTGCGTAGCCTTTCCTGTTCTTGCGTTAGCTCTTCCAC